>CAJQKG010000262.1 GCA_905478845.1 uncultured Luminiphilus sp. | reverse complement strand
GCCAAGTTTTGGTCCAACACGTCTAGCTGTCGCTTCACTTCCATCGTAAAGCGGTTGATGGGATATTCGTACCGCTCTGGCGCATAGGCGTAGAAGTGTCCAAAGCCACCCCCCAAAAAGGGCGTGCTGCCCATCTGCCAAAAAAGCCAAGATAAGCATTCGGCACGTGCACTGAGATCGGTTGGCAAAAATTGCCCGTGCTTCTCAGCGAGGTACATCACGATGGCACCGGATTCAAAAATACGGGTGGGCGTAGGGGTGCTGTGATCCACCAGAGCGGGAATTTTAGAGTTCGGATTTGCCGCGACAAAGCCGCTGGAGAACTGATCGCCCTCCATGATGTTGATCAGCCAGGCGTCGTATTCGGCTTCGTTAATACCTAACGCCAATAGCTCTTCGAGCATGACCGTCACTTTGACGCCATTAGGTGTGGCGAGTGAATAAAGCTGCAGGGGGTGCTCACCTTTGGGCAACGCTTTTTCATGGGTCGCACCCGCCATCGGGCGATTAATTTTAGAAAACCGGTTGTCTTCGCCTTCTTGATCCCACTGCCATACTTTAGGCGGGGTGTACGTTTTTGATGCCTTCATCTGGTAGTCATCGGGAGAAGGGTAGAGCTCGTCATCTGCCATGCCATGTATATCCTTGTTCTAAGAGTTACCGAAAGGGCGATTGAGTCACTCGCCAAGCACTTAGTCTCGCGGCGGTAAGCCATGCACCATCGTCAGAAATTGTAAATCAGTGCCTGCTCTACGGTGCTCGCTTAAGGCTTGATAATCTGCATCGTCGTACCACGCCGTGGCATGACTTTCGGAGGGAAACATGAACATCACCATGCGCCCCTCGCGAGGGCTCGCGCCTTCAAAGGTGGTCGTATTATCGTCGTAGGTTAGAAACGTCCCTTCGTGGCGTTTGAGAATTGGGAAGAAGCCCTTTTCGTATTCTCGATAGGCGGCAGCGTCGTGAACAATGAAGTTCGCGACAACATAGACAGGGGTATCAGACATGAGTGCTCCTTACAGCGTGGGGTACCAATCGGCAATGGCATGACCGATGGCGTCGGGTGAATCTTCTTGAATAAAGTGTAAGCCTTTAACAGTGACCTCTGTTTGATTGGGCCAGCTGCGACAAAAATCGCGTTGCACGCCCACCAATATCGAGCCGGGCTCCGCGTTAATAAACAGCTTGGGGATAGGACTCGCGGCCATAAAGGCACCATAGGCTTCAACTAAGCTCACCATATGAGGGGGCTCGCCATCGATAGGGATCTGCCGCGGCCAATTAAGCGTTGGCTGTCGGTTAGCTGGGGTGTCAAAAGGGGCTCGATAGTGCGCCATTTCGTCTGCACTGAGGTCGCGCAAGATAGAACTCGGCAAGACGCCTTCTACGAAAAGATTGCGCGTTAATACGAGATCTTCTCCTTTCTCTGAGCGAAAGCCCTGAAAAATCCCTCGCGCACTCTCTGGCCAATCTTGCCAGCTTAGCGGTGCCACGATCGCTTCCATATAGGCAACGCCTTTCACTGCGTGAGGGTTGAGGCTCGCCCAATGAAAGCCCAGACCACTCCCCCAGTCGTGAATGACCAGCGTGACGTTTTGGTCGGCTTCAATGTGCCGTAACAGGCCATCCAGATAATCAAAAGCGACCTGAAAAGAATAGCGCTCTGGCCCCTCGCTTTCAGGTAGTTTCTCAGAATCACCCTGGCCAATGAGATCAGGGGCAATGACTCGGCCGAGACCTTCGAGCTGCGGGATCACGTTGCGCCATAAGTACGACGAGGTCGGGTTGCCATGTAGGAGCACGATGGGATCACCGACGCCTGCCTCAAGATAGGCGATGCGTTTTCCATTGATCGTGGCAAATTGCTGTGTTGCGGGCATGGCGCTCCTCGTAGTGAGCTGAGTTATCTTGGGTTATTGAGCGATTAGGTAAAGCTCGGGCATTGGTGTGCCGATGTTTGCAGGATGCTGCCTGTCAATTATTGGCAGTGATACTGCCATAAAAGCCCCCGCTTTACCAAGCTAGCCGGCAAGCTCAGTTCGTTAATGCCAGCATGTACTCCGCGACGAGTTGTCGCATGGGTGCCGAGAGATGATCCTGCGGCGGCATAGTCGGAAAGTCGGGACGCTTTTTTTCCGGGCTCGCAATATAGGCGGCGATACTGTCAGCATCTTCGCCATATTGGGCTTTGATCGCCAATGTGGGGGGGCCAATCAGACGCACGTTGTAGGCATGGCAACCGGCACAGATGCCCTGATAAACCAGCTCCGCGCCTGAGGCGTCTTCGGTAATGACACGAGGTTCAGCGGGCTCGGGCAGCATTTTAGTGATCACTCCGCGGGTTGAATCACTCGGCTCGCGCCCGGCAATGGCATCGTTTGCGCGAATGGTCGGGCTGTTGCAGTCAGCCCAGTCATCGACACCCAGTGTCCGGTAGGCGCCGCGCCGTGAGATGCAGCTGCCTCGGGCGGCGTCAGTGGCGCCCTGATAGGCAAAAATGTCGGGCCCGGTAGTGGAGAGTTTGGTGAGCATGAGGAGCTTCATCTCCCCCTCGGGATCGGCGCCATTGTTCAGCATAAGATTGTCGCGGATCTGGACCCGATCAGGGTTGGGGTCCGAGCCGGTGTCGGTGGCGATCTCGGTCACAAAGTCCTGGCTGGTGATGATAATGCCGGCATTGTTATTTCCGGTGATCACGTTGTCCTCGATGATCACGTCATCCCCCGACATCACGATGATCCCGCTGCCCGAAGGAATTTGCGACACCAATGAGCCAGGTATGCCAAAGTTGGGGGTGTTGTTGTCCAAAACAAAGTTGCGTCGAATGATCGCGTCGTAGGAGCTTTTAATCGGTAGACCGGGGGTAATAAAGACGAGAATACCGCCGGTATTATTCTTGACCAGGTTCCCCTCTACCAAGGCATGGCGGCTGTTCTCAATTTCGATGCCGGCGACGTTGTCAAAAACCTGATTGTTTCTCACATCAATATAGTCGCTCATGCCGACATAAATGGCCGCATCCTCGATGCCTGAGAGAATGTTATTTTCGATCAGTCCATTTTCGCCAAATTCGGGGAAGATCCCGTAAACGCCTGAGTCGATGACCCAGTTATTACGAATTGAAAAATTGTTACCGGCTTGCCCCATGATGGCATTGCCTTTGTAGTGGGTTATCTTGAACCACTCCACTGAAAAGCCATTGCCCGAATATAAGATCGCGTCGTTGAGTTGTTTTTTACCATCGAGGTGTGGCCAGTCATCGCCCTCGACGACGCCGCGCAGCGTGATGTCGTCTTTGTCCACATAGACCGTTTCACTATAAAGGCCGGGGTAGACCAGAATTTCATCGCCGGGGGAGGCGGCGTTAACAGCGTCCTGAATTCGCTCACCCTCGCGAACCTCAAGGACCGCCGCCTGTGTTACTAAGGTGCTACTGATGAACACCAGTAAACCGATTCGATAAAAGAAGCTGATGCAGTGTCTGCCGCTCATGGTGTGTTGCCCCCTGGTAGTTCATTAACCTGCGATGATTGATGTTGTTGTAACGCAGGTGTCGCAATATTGTGCACCAAAGTGCCCGCGGGTGCTCGTGGGGTTTTGCTGGCGCGGGTAACGGGTAAACCGGAGGGTACGCGGTCCGGTATCGCCGGCATAAAGGCCTCATCAGTGAGGGTGCCCATAAAGCCGGTCAGTAAGTCGATTTCACGCTCGGTGAGCTTTGGCTCCCAGATATGCCAGTGAATCATGAGTGAATCCCCCTTGGGCACTTCGTGGCCTCTGCCCCCGGTATAAAATCGGGCTGCCTCTGCGAGGGTGGCCTTTTGCCCGCGGTGCATATAGGGCGCTGTGCGGACCACATTGCGCAGGCTCGGTACCCGAAAAGCGCCGCGTTGGCTCTCATCGCCGGTGATCGCCTGTGCTCCAGAGTCGATCAGAACATTGGGCGCATCGGCGACCCCGATCACCGCCAATTGCTGATTGGTAAAGAGCGGTGGGGTATGGCACTCAGCGCAGCGCGCGACAAAAGAGCGGAACACATTGAGACCGGCTTTTTCGTCTTCGGTGAGCGCCGCGTGGTAGCCATGGGCATAGAGATCGTAACGGCTATTGAGTGAAATCAGCGAGCTCTCGAAGGCGGTGATGGCGGTGTAGACGTTCTCTAGCGTTATGGCAGATTGACCAAAGGCCTGTGCAAACAGATTCTGGTAGGTGCGGTTGCCGTTTAGCGTGGCAAGCAGATTGGCCGGGTTGTTACCCATCTCGATGGGGGAGTAAAGAGGCCCCTGCATTTGTGCTTCGAGGGTTGACTGGGCGCCATCCCAAAGTAGTGTCGAGAGAAACCCCACGTTCCATAAACTCGGCGCAGAGCGCGGCAGCGTTTGTCCGCCAATGCCGGTGGCTTGGGCCTGGCCGTCGGAAAATGCGAGTGCCGGATCATGGCAACTGCCACAACTAACGGTGCCATCCATTGAAAGAATGGGATCAAAGAATAGATAGCGGCCTAGGTCAATTTGCGCTGGCGTAAACCCCTCTCTGAGCGGAGGTAAACCGGTTTTTAAGCCGCCCACACCCTTATTTTGCAGTGAGCGATATTGCCGATAGCGATTATTCAGCACGCACCCGCCGTCGGCATCCGCACTAAAAGACGCGGGGCAACGACTGTTAAGGACAAAGTCGGTCTCGGCGGCAATAGCGCCTTCGGGGGCCATCCAGCCGCTCAGCAACAGTGCCGATGCTAGCGTAACCATTACCCCTGCACGCTGATAAATCGATAACCGCGCTGTCAGTGTTGGCATCATTGAGTGCCCCAAAGTGGGTGGCTGCGAGGCCAGTGACGCCTATTATGGCGTCTATTATTGCCGATCAGTGATCTCGGATCAGTGATCTCGGATCAGATATGTCGGATCAGATATGTCGGATCAGATAGTGCTGATCAGTGGCGGGCCAGTGCGACGTTAGCACCGCCGTTTTATTGTAGATCAGCAACGCAGCCCCGTGGCTGCGTGTCGCTCACATCCCGCTGTGTTGCCATGATAGTGGAATTCGAGTGGCGCCAGTGCGCGAAGTGGTTGGGGTGGTGCGAGCATAGGTCCTGCGGGTGATCTTAAGAGCGTTTGGGTGGCAGTGTCGCGATGTGGGCGATCACATCATCGAGGTCATCCTCATCGGGTAATGCAGGCGCCAGCCGTGCCATTTGGGCACCGTAAACGTCATCCGCATGCTGGCCGCGCAGACCGTCGAGAAAGCTTTGATAAGACGACTTAAGGTACCAATCGCTGGCTCCGGCCAGAGCAGGCGCCCCGAGGATCGGATTGCCCAGTGCATTACCACCATGGCAGGCACTACAAAGATGGGTGTAATAATCTTTGCCTCTCGCTGCGTCGCCTTTTCGCGTGGCCTCTGGCCGCGAGGGGGGTAGGTCAGTGCTGATAAAGGCGGCTAATGCCGGAATATCAGACGGCGCAAGTAATGCGACGCTCAGTGCCATGCGATGGCCAGCTTGATCCTTTGGGTCGGCACCGCGGACCCCGTTAATAAAATGCGTCAGCTGGCGCGCGAGATAATCTGACGAGAGCTGGGTCAGGGCGGGGGCGCCCAGCGCACGATTGCCTTCACCTGCTGCACCGTGGCAAACACCACATTGTTGCTGCCAGATCTCACTGCTGTCGGCACCCGCAGGAGCCACCGTCATCGTCACGGTGGGGTCTGGAGAATCTGTTATTGAGTCGCCACAGCTAATAAAACTCCCCAGCAGGGTCAGCAATAGGGCGAATCGGAACACAGGCCTATTCGTCGAGGAAACTGCGCAGATAATCTGAGCGGGTGGGGTGACGCAGCTTGCGCAATGCCTTGGCTTCAATCTGGCGAATCCGCTCTCGAGTCACATCAAATTGCTTGCCGACCTCTTCCAGCGTGTGATCGGTATTCATGTCGATACCAAAACGCATGCGCAGCACCTTCGCTTCACGCGCGGTAAGTCCTCCGAGCACTTCACGAGTCGCTTCGGTTAGGCCTTCTTCGGTGGCAGCATCAACAGGCGATGCAATCGTCAGGTCTTCGATGAAATCACCCAGATGAGAATCTTCGTCATCGCCAATGGGGGTTTCCATCGAAATGGGTTCCTTGGCGATCTTCAATACCTTGCGGACCTTGTCCTCTGGCATCTCCATGCGCTCGCCTAATTCCTCCGGCGTGGGTTCACGGCCCATTTCCTGCAACATCTGGCGAGAGATGCGGTTGAGCTTATTAATGGTCTCGATCATATGCACAGGAATACGGATCGTTCGGGCTTGGTCCGCAATCGATCGTGTGATGGCCTGCCGGATCCACCACGTGGCATAGGTAGAAAACTTATAACCTCGACGGTATTCAAACTTGTCTACCGCTTTCATTAAGCCAATATTGCCTTCTTGGATGAGATCCAGAAATTGCAGGCCACGATTGGTATATTTTTTGGCAATCGAGATCACCAGACGCAGATTGGCCTCGACCATCTCTTTCTTCGCACGACGCGCGCGGGCTTCGCCCATACTCATGCGGCGATTGATCTCTTTAATCTCGGTAATCGTCAGGCCGGTCGCTTCTTCCACATTAGCGATCTGGCGCTGTAAGCGCTGGAGCTCTTCCTTATGAAGATTGATTTTCGCTCCGACATCTTTCTTTCGGACAACGCGGCTTACCCAGCGACTGTCGCTTTCTGAGCCTTGAAAACTCTTAATGAACTCTTTGCGATCCATGCGGCAGTCACGCACCACGATGCGCATAATGTCGCGCTCTGGCTCGCGGACCGCTGCCAACGCGATGCGTGGTTCGTCAATGAGGGGATCAAAGACGCGGGGTATGAGTTTGAAGAATTTGAATAACTCACCGAGTTTGTTCATCTCGGTGATGGCGTCTTTGTGGTCGCGGCCCTTGGCAGCAATCGCTTTTTCGGTCTTGGTGCACTGACGTTTTAGCGCGGTAAAGCGTTTCTTTGCCTCAACGGGATCGGGGCCTACGTTCGCTTCTTCTTCCTCGTCATCGTCGCCTTTTTGCTCGGCCCTTTGCTCGGCTGCCGCGGCCATTTCAGATGCTGAGGGGACATGCTCCGCTGGATCAAGATAGCCGATCATGACATCGGTCAGTTTGCGTTCTTCTTTGGTTACCAGTTCGTACTCATTGCAGAGCCGGCGCACCACGTCAGGATAGTGGGCCAGAGCGGCCATCAATTCGCGAATACCTTCTTCAATGCGCTTGGCAATGATGATTTCGCCTTCGCGAGTGAGCAGCTCTACCGTACCCATCTCGCGCATATACATGCGCACCGGATCCGTCGTACGACCGGCCTCTTGCTCCACCGCGGCCAGTGCCGCTGCCGCTTCAGCAGAGGCAATCTCGTCTGCAGAGCGATCGCCTCCAGACATCAGCAATTCGTCGGCATCGGGGGCCTGCTCAAAGACCTGAATCCCCATGTCGTTGATCATCTGGATGATGTCTTCGACTTGATCCGGATCTGAGATGTCTTGAGGAAGGTGGTCGTTAACTTCAGCGTAGGTCAGGTAGCCTTGCTCTTTTCCCTTTGCAATCAATGCTTTAAGTCGTGATTGCTGATGCGTTCGGTCGGTCATTCGCAGCCTGCGTGAATGTGGCAAAAAATAGCCGGCGATTATAACGGCTCAGGCCCCAGATCACCATGTGCATGTCTGGGAAAATGCCTCTCTTTGCTAACGACCCTTCGATACCCGCGCAGGTTGCGTAGGGACAGGCGCTCTAGTGCTAGGCGCGTTCGACAGGTGAAAACGAGTTTTAACGGGCCGCAAACGCTTCTTAATGACGCCCCGACAGGGTGCGGATCTCTTGAGTCAGTGTCAGCAGCGCCTGTTTGTCTTCGGTGCTGAGGTCCGCATAAGGTTTGCGCTTCAGTACTTCAACTTGCTTGCGTGCCGCATCGAGGGCAGGGTGCCGGTTGAGCTTATCGATCAGGGCGTCGCACAGCGCATGAAGACCAGCATCGTCTTCCACAGTTTCTCGCCCCGCGAGTGCGCTCAAAAAATCGCCCTCTGGCGTGCCGAACCAAAAGCCGAGTAACGCCGCCGTGGTGACGTCGGGGTACTGTCGAATATGACTGACCAATCCCGTCAGGAGCACTGCGTCGCGGTATAAACGTTAAAGTAACTGATGACAATCAATCAAGCTTTAGAGTAATAGCAGATCATTTACGAGCAAGTTCATTTTTATTAGCAGAAGGAGTTCTACCTTCTAATGAAGGCAGAGGTTATGTTCTAAG
>CAJQKG010000261.1 GCA_905478845.1 uncultured Luminiphilus sp. | reverse complement strand
ACAGCTGCACTGATGCCAGCATCGCAATACCACGATGCCATCGTCGCACCCACCGCTGACGCCCTACCTGGCTTGTCATGTATGGCTTGTCATATTGGCTTGTCATAGTCGATATCTCAATAGCGCTTCATGCTGGAGACAAAGCAGGCAAAACCGGGCAGGTAATAGCCATCCTTAAGCCCACTTCATCGATTTCGGCTTCCCCCACCGGCATACTGATTCTCTGGTCTGCTGGCAGGCGAGCGACGACCCCACAGACCAGCGCGTCCATCACATCATCTCTCAGCAACTGGGATCGCAGTGTGCGCTCCACCATCTGTGTCACGATCGGAAGAATTGGATGCCGCAACGAGCGCTCTAATACGTCCACCCGCTCACGGAATCCGGCATCCGTTTTTTTATTGTGTCGCATCGGTGAACCGTGATTAAAAGCGGCAAAGCACAGCTCTGGATGCGTCTCTAGCCACTCTTGATTACGGCGGAGACCACCGCGCAACAGCGCTTCCGTCTCCCGGATTTTAGGTAAAAGATAGAAGGCCTGCTTACTGATGCCCCGATGGAATTGCTGTTTGCTCGCCGCATTCAACTCGGCATAGGGCCGATCGACAAGCGCCAGTCTCGGCGGAGCAGGGAACACACTGCTACGCCGAGGCCCCAATAACCGACGCGCCGCCACATCACACTGGCGCTTGCCGTTGTCTGACAACCCAATCGGTATATCGATACAAACCGTGGCGTGCTTCTGCATTAACGGGACAGCATTGGCCAGCTTCTCAACGCGCTCTAGCGCCCATGTATTGCCGTCCCAGCCCGCGATGATCCACCCAGCGCGACAGCCATCGATACCCGCAACGAGAAAGCGACCCGACTCAGACATCACAACGACACAACGGCAACCTCATCGCCACTGATCAACCACAATAGATCTCCGCCTGATCAAAACCACCTTATTCGGCAAGCATACGGGGCTCGAATGACCCCTTTTTACATCTGGAACTCGGGTAATCGTACGGTGAGGTCTGGCATATCGGCAGCCACCACAATTTGGCAGGCAAGGCGGGAGTTGTCAGCCCGGTCTGGACGCAGTCCCAACATCGCTGTTTCCTGCACGTCAGGGGCAGGTAAATCACCCGAAACCTCAACAAAGCAGTGACAGGTGCCACAAATCGCACCCCCGCCACAATCCGCATCAATGCCAGGAATATTGTGCTTAAGCGCTGTTTCCATCAGCGACAGGCCAACGTCCCCATCGACCATGCTCTCGGCCCCATCATGCTGAATAAACGTAATTACCGTCATACTTCCCAAATCCTCTCACTACTATTATCGTCGGCATACCCTCGCCGTCGCGCAAAAATTGATGTCAAACCGCTCACCATGCAGCGCGCGTGCGCTAGGTAGCAACCCCTTGCTCTGAATGAAGCGTGTCATGAAACGCCGCCAGCATACTCTGCTCGTGACTTTGCGCTTCCGCCGTATCTAAGGGTCGCTCAAGCTTCATCCAGTCGATGTCACCATCGTCAGACATGGTCTCATATTCGAGAATACCAAGCTCTTCAAATTTGGGGCGAACCTTGTCTGTCAATAACCCGATTCTCCGCAAATTAGGCACCACGCGCTGAAAGAGTAAATTACGGAAAGTCGACATCACAAATCCGTCGAGCACTTTGCGGCGGCTTTCCTCGACGTCCCATCCAAAGTGTCGAAATACATCAGTCGCCACCAAACGTTCGCGACTGATCGCACAAGCCTCAAACGCAAAAAGCGCGCGCTCTTCCCGCTCTTCATCGGTTAACGTGGTAATAAACTCCTCAAGATAGTTGACCCCGAAAGTGACGTGCCGCGCTTCATCACGCGTCACCAAGTAAACAATATCTTTCAGAACGGGGTCAGGCGTTGTTTCCCTTGCCGTGTTAAAGGCTGACAGCGCCAAGCCTTCGATCACAATCTGCATACCAATGAATTTGAGATCCCAGCGGGGATCCGTCAGAATTTTATCAATGATGCTATTCAGATGAGTATTGATGGGGTACATCAGCCCGATGCGCTTCTGGATATATTGATTGAATACCTCAACATGCCGCGCTTCATCGAAGGTCTGTGATGCGGCATACAATTTGGCATTGAACGTGGGCGCACAAGAACAGAGCTGACTCGCCACCAATAACGCACCCTGCTCACCATGCAGGAACTGAGACAGACTCCAGGCGTTCATATGCAGCCAAAACTCGTCTTTTTCTTTATCGGTCAATGCTAAGTAGGGTGGATAGTCGTGCAGATTCATGAGCTCTGCTTGGCGCTCTTCCTCGGGCCAAGGACGATCCCAGTCGATATCGATCTGCGGATCCCAGTTAAGTTGCTTACCCAGCTCGTACAACTTTTTAATCCGATCATCTTGAACGGAATAGTCCCAGTTATAAGCGCCGGTGAGCGGGGTCTTGAAAATCTGCGCGACATGATCAACGTCGTCACTGGTTAGTACATCTTCAAGATCTGGATTGTCTGTTGGATAATCGGGATTTGAAAACTGTTGAATTTTGCGGGGTGACTCGGCGTTCCATTCAATCTTCATGGCATTTCTCCTCTCACTATTCCTATCATCCAGCGGCGGACCCAGGACCTCAAGGTGATTACTTGCCAACAGAAGGTCATTTATGGCCAAATATGTCGATGCAAGGTAGCTCCATTCCCAGTCAATATATCCTCCTCCTAGTCGATCTAGCCGTCGAACGAGGTTGCTCTATCGAATCTATCTGCAGTGGCACCCAATTGACGCTGCCATCCCTCGCCCAGTTAGGCGCAAGAGTCAGTAATCAAGAGGCTGATCGCCTCACCATGAACGTCTTGGCGCAAACCAGCGACCCCTCGTTAGGATTGGCGCTCGGACAGCGCCTCAATCTCAGCGCCCACGCCGTTATCGGACAAGCCTTTTTAACCTGCTCTAACCTTGCCGAGGTGCTCGACCTTCTGTGTCGCTACGGTGCGCTGCTCACCGGAACCCGCACACAACTGATCAGGGATCCACGCCGCACAGCCGATCACGATGGCATGATCGTCGTATTGGATGAAACAGAACCGATGAGGCGCTTTAATTACGAAGTGATCTTTTCGGCCATACAAAAAACGCTCGCCGACCTAATGGAATCTGCGCTGCCCAATATGAAGGTTGCCTTTCCCTTTTCTGCCCCCGATGACTTAACGCCCTTCACCCGTATATTCGGCGAACAGATACACTTCAATGCAACGAAAGCCGAATTTAGCCTGCCACAGGCCATTACTAGTCAGCCTTTACCGTCCTCAAACCGTACCCTGCGCGCCTTATATGAATCGGAGTGTGCCCGCTTACTCGCGAGCCTTTCGGAGAGCGCTAGCCTGACCGAACAAACCTTGGCACTAATCGATAAGCTCGAAGGACAATACCCCCAACTCGAGCAAGTGGCGTCCATGCTCAACATGAGTACCCGCAGCTTTAGACGACGCCTCAAAACGGAAGCAACGTCTTTTCAAATGCTCCTCAATCAAGTTCGAGTCAAACACGCGCGACGGTATTTACAAGACACCACTCTATCCGTCGAAGCGATAGCCGTTACGCTGGGATTTAATGATGCCTCGAATTTTCGACGCGCCTTTACCCAGTGGAGCGGACAATCGCCAGCCGCCTGGCGACGCCTATCGGGCGCTGATCACCCGGCAACCCTATAGAGACGAGACCTCAAACCCCGCAATGGGAAAGTGCAAAAACACCGCTTCACCCGACTGTAAGCCTCGCTTAATCACGCACTGATGAGAATCCATCACAGCTAAGTGACCTACCGTTCTATTTCGCGCGTAATCGACGGGCGCAACAGAGACCAGTGCGCCCGAGGCAAAAGAGCCGGAAATCTCACCAACGGGGTCCGGCGCGGTGTCAGTGATCACCATGTCGTGTAGTTGATCCTGAGACAGTGATATCGATGCACCATGGCCCAGCGCCGCTATCCGCTGCATCCATGCCTGCACTAAAGGCGGCAACGACAAGATCGCCTGCCGGTTAATGAGTGACGCCATCCACAGTGGATGGTAACAACAGAGATCCAGATAGCTCGCTCGCTCGCCCACCAGAAAATCCTCAAAGCGGAGCAGACTCTCCAGATGACCAACGAAATCTTCAATGACCCCTGCGGCCGTGCTCGGTGACATCTTTTCAATCGTTGCGTCTTTCATCATCTGCGCACGATCCTGTAGAAATCGAAGCGTGCCCAAGAGCCCCAAATCTCGAGCAAGGAACCGCAGCACGCTGATCGATGATGCCGCGGCAATCACAGCAAAAAAAACCCGTTCTTCCGCACGCTGGCGCAGCAATTCTTGGCTCGCCGATAGACAACCACCCGAGGTTAACCGATCGCTGTATTGCGCCAACGCATCAAAGGCTAATTTTGAATCGCAATAAAAATGGGCACCAAGCTGCAAAACCGGAATGCGGCGATACCCCATGAGGAAAAAATCTACTATAGGCCGAGGGGGCTGAGAGGACACAATAACCGAACCCCACTGCATTCCAGCCATGCCCAGCGCCAAGCGCAATTTCTCTGAATAAGGCGAAGCGAGATAATGATACAAAGTAGGCGTCTGTGATAACGACTTTGCCAACGCTAACCCCCCCCTTTTCCAA
>CAJQKG010000260.1 GCA_905478845.1 uncultured Luminiphilus sp. | reverse complement strand
GAGTGTGCCATTAGTGCGATCAATCAAAGGCGCGATCGCATCAGGAATACCCGCGGTGAGCGCTACCTCTACGAAGACCAGCGGATCGTCGAGCATCGCCGGATGGAAAAATGCAAAGCAGAGCCGTTGTTCGCTGAGTCGGGTTCGGAGATCCTCCCAACCCCGAATCTCGTGCACAGATTCATACTGAATGATGCGCTCGAGTACGGCGGCGGGGGAGTTCCAATCGATCGCGCGGAGCTCGAGAAAGCCGCGGTTAAAC
Source organism: uncultured Luminiphilus sp. (assembly GCA_905478845.1). Classification (GTDB taxonomy): domain Bacteria; phylum Pseudomonadota; class Gammaproteobacteria; order Pseudomonadales; family Halieaceae; genus Luminiphilus. The sequence continues at coordinate 9,066 of CAJQKG010000260.1, read as the reverse complement.
CACGAAATAAATTGATGCTTCAAATCCACATCGACACATTGGAGATGGGGATGATCGGGCAGTAATTTAAGCAGTGAAGCGCGCATTTTGACGAGCACGGCGGTCGCGTCGGGCGCCATATTCATTCTGCGAAATAGTTTGATCCTCGGGGCTTCGATGGCCTTGGCAAGCGCAGCGAGTTGATCCGCCTGCGGGTCGTTTTTATAGTCATCTGCTGCGTCCAAAATGGCGTCCGCAGAGACATCAAAATCACGTGCGAGGGCTTCAAAGAACAGCACTTTGTTGGCGTCGTTGAGCTGTTGGTAATCTGCGATGACCTCACACGCCAGCGCCAGCCCCGATGCCTCACCCCGGTGGTGCAGCAATTGCTGGCATTTACCGGCTAAATCATCAGAAGGGGCTTGGGCTGCCACCTGTCGCCGTCGGGCCAGAATGTCGCGCCCGGCACTGACGACCGAACCCAATAGTTTGCCGAGGCCAGTGGATGCCTGACGCGGTGTCCCTGTCGGTGGTTGTGCATCTGCTGACATGCTGCTGGCTCTGCATCGTGTTGTTTCGATTCACACTATATCCAACTCTGCTGAGCGGTGCCTCATCGATTTTGCTGAAGACACCCAGACCACGTCATTGGCCCTGGTGAGGCGATTAGCACTAATTAGTGGTGGCGCTGCAGGCCTGGGGCGGTGTGCATCAGCGCTCTGTACTAGGTGGGGACTCGTCCTTCCAAATGGCATACAGCAGGGCACACAGCATGAATAGCATCACCGCAGAAAAAGGCAGTGCGCCGATGATCATGACCGACCTGAGGGCGTCCATACCACCAGCAATCAGCAGTGTGATGATGACCAACCCGAGTAGCACACTCCACAGCACAATGTGTCGCGAATGCGTGCCGTCCTCTGAGCCACCGGATACGATCGTATTGATGACCAGCACGGCCGAGTCGGCGGACGTCACAAGATAGGTGATGAGGAGCACTGTGCACAGGGTTGACACCGGTAGTACCCAGCTTGCTGAGAATAGCGACTTTACGGTGGCAAATAACTGAGCCGAGAGATCCGCACCGAGAATGCTACCCTCAGCAATGCCATTGAGTTCGAGATCTAAGGCGGTACCGCCAATGATGCAAAACCAAGCAAAGCACATCAGAGATGGCGCAAGAATTGCGCCCACCACATACTCGCCAATGGTTCTGCCGCGAGAGACTCTCGCCAAAAATAGTCCCACAAACGGTGTGAAGGCAATCCACCATGCCCAATAAAAAATATTCCAAGCAGATTGCCAGTCGCTCAAAGCGCGTGCGGTGGGTGTGTCGTTACTGCTCCATACCGTGACCGACATCTGAGCAATATGGGAGAGGTACTCGAGCAGGCCGGTAACAAACATCTCTCCGGCGAAAGCCGTCGCACCGAAGACAACGAATATCAGCAACAGCAGCCAAGAAAGGGCCATGTTGAGATTCGAAAGCCAACGGATGCCGCGGCCAATGCCAGACAAGGCAGACAACATCGCCGCTAGGGTTAAAAATACGACCGCAATAAAGAGCGCCGTGAGACTGGGCCGGCCATCAGAGACCAGCCATTCCCAGCCGGTGATCTGGTGCATGCCAAAGGCGAGTTGATTGACGCCGTAGCCTATCGTGACGCCAATACCGATGATGGTGGCCAGAATTGCTGCGGCATCGACGACACCACCCACACGCCGTCCCGATTCGGCACTGAGCACTGCGGTAAAGGGAGATCTAATCGTCAATGGCATATTGCGGCGATAGGCAAAGTACGCCAGCGACATCCCGACAATGGCATAACAGCCCCAGGGTGTGAGGCCATAGTGTAGGAGTGTCCACTTATAGGCCGCCGCTAGGTTATCGCGCTCTAGCGCAGTTGTGGCGCCGAGGATGACATCGGGGTTGTTGGCAAAATGCGCCAGCGGCTCGGCGGTGGAATAGGTGAGCATGCCAACACCAATGCCCGCACCAAACATCATCGAGAACCAAGCAAAACGACTAAATTCGGGTCTATCGGTGTCTGCGCCCAAGCGAATGCGCGCGGTTTTGGGCGTCACCGCCAGCAATAACGCCATGATCATAAAAAAGCCCGACGCATACACGTACCAGGCCCTAAAGTAGGAAATGGTTGCCGCCTGTATTTCCATCAAAATGGCGCCAGCATCAGGGGCGAGCGACGCCCACAGCACGAGGCTGACCACAACAACTTTAACGGTCAGAGCAACAAGGCGATTCTGTCCGGCGTAAAAACCAGTGCTTTCAACCCGCGTGGCAACGTCTGTCATCTGACTTCCTTTTTTTATTGGTCTCTGAATAGGTTTTTATTAGTGATGTCGTGCGGTCGTGCTAACGAGGTTGTTGGTATCAATTGCCATTAAACGTGCGCTGATCGCCTCAAGCACCTCCTGTAGCGCAGTCGATGTTATCACTGCTGGCGACTGTGCCCACTGTTGCAGTTCCGCCGAGAGTGCAGTATCGGTCTCTTGTGCGGCGAGACGCACGTCGGCCTCACGGAGTAGGTCGTAGAGTAGATCCATCTCTGCTCCCTTCTCGGGATGCGCTCTCAGCAATTGGTCTAGGTAAGCCATGCCCACAATGGGTGCGGCTGGCCAAGTATTGGGAAACTGCTGCTGCGGATTAAATTGCCTGCCCTGGTCGGCTAATGTGGCAGCTGCGATTTCATTGGCGCTGAGGTAGTCACTCGGCGTGAGCGCAAAAACATCGATCCCGCGGATAATTTCGGTGCCGTAAATGTGGCCGTTGTACCAATACGTTGACCAATAACCGCCGGTAACAAGATCTTCGGCATCGACAGGCCCACGATCAAAGTAAGCGATTTCAACCGGATTCAGTGAGTCGGTGAAATCGATTATCGACAGGCCGCCTTGGTACCACGCCTGTACAAAAATATCGCGACCCGGCACGGGGATGATGGAGCCGTTATGGGCCACACAATTTTCGGTCTCGAGCTGGGGGGCTTTCATTTTATAATGACTTTGAAAGACCAGTTTGCCATCGACGATATCGTAGATCGCATCGGCGCCCCAAGTGAGCGGGTCATAGCTGCGACAGCGGGGACGGGTACCGCCCCCCCACTCATCCGTGAAAATGACTTTAGTGCCGTCGTTGTTGAACGTGGCCGAGTGCCAGTAGGCAAAGCCGGTATCGGTCGCCACATCGATACGTTCGGGATGTCGTGGATCACTGATATCGAACAAGATCCCATTGCCGGAGCACGCGCCGGCCGCGAGTTTGAGAGTGGGGAAGACCGTAATGTCATGGCACTGATCGGTGCGATAGGTCTCTTGCGTCTCGTCACCATGGTCGCCTCCTCGCCAGAGACCCGACAACGCTCCGGTTTCAGGATCCGCAAACACGGTGGGGCTATCAATAATGCGGGCGCGAGACGGGTCTTCGACAGGAATTTCGATGACGTCGATCCGAAATAGCGCGGTACGGTTATCGCCCGGAGATTCATCGATACAGCCCGTCATTTCTTCCTCTTCGCGAACGCGAGAAATCCCCGAGTTGTAGACGATGAGTTTGCCTTGATCGTCGGGTCCTGCGACGACGGAGTGTGTGTGCGATCCGCGACACGTTTGCACGGCACCCACTTGCCGCGGCCGCGTCACATCACTGATATCAAAAATACGGATGCCGCGGAAACGATCAGCGCTCACGTCGCCGCGGATGCCCTCTAACCCACAATCAACACGGCTACGTGTTTCTTCCACCGAGAGTATGAGGAGGTGCCCGACGATCGAGACATCGCCTTGTCCTCCGGGGCAAACGACTGACGCCAGCAGTGAGGGCGCATTCTCCTCAGTCAGCTCATAGATATTGAAGCCATGGTAACTCCCGGCCACCATAATATTGTCCCAGAACGCGATGTCGGTATTCGAAAAACTCAGCAACGGGGCGCGCGCTTCGGGTTTGTCTTGGTCTTCGGCCGATTCGGTGGCGTCAGTGCTGCTTGGAGTGAGTGCCTCCGCAATGGCCTCAGTACTGTCTTTGCCATGCTCTTTAGGCTGCTCGCTTGCGTGCTCAGACTTACCTTGCGCAGTCGCCTTGGATATCTCGTTGTGCTCGGTGCTGTTGCCCGCGCTATGGTAGGCAACAGCTGTACCCTTTTGGGAAGCATCGGTTATCGGCGCGGTCACCATGAATCGCGCCGGTGGCAGTTCGGCAGGGTTGGCGGGGTCATAAAATCCGGCGGGCTTGGTCAATACGGCCACTTTTTCCAGGTGCCAAATGGCTTCCTCAGCGTCATAAAGTCCGGCGGCAAGGTGCGCACGCGGATCTTCTGAGAGGTCGACCAATAGGCCGTGCATGCGCTCAATCTCTTTTTCTTGATCGTTAACAATATCCGTTGTGAATTCGAATAATGTTGGATCGTAGGCCGCACCGGGCTGTTCCATGAGCGTCTCAACCATCTCGAGGGCACCTTCGTGATGGGTGATCATCAAGGTCAGAAAGTGTCGATCAAAGTCGCTACCGGTTGCGTCGGCAAGGCTTTGCATTTGCGCGGGTGTCGCCATGCCCATCATGACGTGATGGTGTTCATCGCCGACATGGATTGGATTGATCAGCGGTTCATCTCGCGTGGTGAGCCATTGCGTCATAAAGGCAATTTCATCCGCTTGTGACGCCTCGATCCTGCCTGATGCGGCTAAAAGGCCGGGAGAATTGGTGCGGTCTTTGGCGAGCAGGGCCATATCCAGCGCCTGCTGATGGTGCACCATCATGTCTTGCATAAACTGAATATCGTCCGGCGTATGGCTGGTATCGGCAATCTGAATGGCAAGGTCAGCACTGAGTAAGCGGGAGGTCTCGCCGGGTGCGCCAGGTTGCACAATGGGGGCAGCGGCAGTGTTATGACATAGGACCAACATCGATAACATGATCGATACGATAAAAGGAGCTGCCGGCATGAACACGCGTCGTCTAGAGGATTCATCGTGAATTTACCAGATACGCCGCTAAGATGCTGTGAAGCGCGTTTCAGTGGCTGTGCGGTGGGTCTGCAGTCAGGTGATGAGTGGTAGCACCCCGCATTTAAGGGTGCAGGCAATCGACCTTTACCATCGACTTTTGCAATCGAGTAACCGCGTCAGGACGCGCGGAATAACCCTGCTGACTGTCTTAGCTTTTTGAGGCGCCTCTGAGGTCGGCAACGTGCGCCAAGCCTGCCACGCCCAAGGTCGCGGCCACAAAGAGAACAGGCATATCGGCCAGTGCCTGTTTCATGGCCACGAGTAGGAGGGCCCCTGATATCAAATGCAGCAGCAGCGGCGGTGGGCCCTGATGCCCGGCTTTACGATGGCGCCAAAAGAGCCACAATGCCTCGAACATCATGCCCAGCAAGATGACATCAATGAGCCCGGCAATCGTAAACCAGTCAGGCACGCCTTACGCTCGCGCAAGCCCCAGTAGTTGTGCAAGGTCTTTGAAGAACACGCGAATATGGGCCGCTGGTCGGCGACGCACCAATTTTTTGGTGGTATAGGATTGCCACGTTAAGGTCTGCACGTCGGGGTCTCGACACATGGCGACAAACTTTTCACGTCGCTTATCGGTGCCGTACCAAAAACGCTGCAGTAATCCGAGTACCCAAAAGACTTTGCCATGCAGTTTCATAAATTGCTTACGCGCTTGGGCAAGTGCGCGCGCATCACCCGTTGCTAAGTAGGCATCGAGGGCATTGGCACTGAGTCGCCCACAGAGCATGGCGTAATAGATGCCCTCGCCAGAGGCCGGTGCAACGACCCCCGCCGCATCACCCGACACTAATACCGCACGACCGTCGTCCCAACGCTTCATCGGCTTCATAGGAATCGGTGCGCCTTCTTTACGCTTGGTCGTCGCCTCGGCTAATCCCACATCGGCACGTAGCGCCGCGACTGAGGCCTTAGCAGAGAAATCTTTGTGGGCACTGCCCACGCCAATGCTGGCGTTTTTGCCATGAGGAAAGACCCAAGCATAAAAGTCAGGCGAGAGCCGTCCTTGATACCAGACGTCGCAGCGATCGGGGTCATAAGCATCCCAATTTTGATCTTCGGGCACCTCGATAATTTCGTGATAAGCCAGCACCCAGGGTGTTTTTTCTGCATCGGGAATCGTGGCTCTGGCAACCGCAGAGCGAGCGCCGTCGGCACCGAGCACACTGCGCGCCGTGACCGTGACACTGCGAGGGTTCTCATCCTTCGTTTGGTATGTGAGCGAGACCAACTCTTCTTGATACTCGAGTGATTTAAAGACGCCGGGCACCACCGTGGCACCCGCATCGCTAGCGCGTTGCCGCAACCACGGATCAAATTCATCTCGATCGACCATGCCGACAAACGTACCATCGATAGGCATATCCACCGACTGGCCTTTGGGCGAAATCATGCGCGCTGAACGGATTCGCGCAACGACCAAGTGATCGGGGATAGTAAATTCTTGCAGTAAGCAAGGGGGGATGGCGCCACCGCAGGGTTTAATTCTAAATCCACGCTCCAATAGCAATACCCGGTGACCTTTGTTCGCCAGCTCATGGGCTGCAGTAGCGCCCGAAGGGCCACCACCGACCACGATCGTGTCGTAATCTGCATGCGGCTGTGTCATCTGATGCCTCCCTCTCCAGCTTCCGCTAGAGCAATGTCGCCAAAGGAGGGGGCAACGGGTTCGTTGCTGAGGCCCCAGTTGGCGATGTGAATGTGCCGCGCGAGTGACGCGGCAATTAAGAATAGGAACCCTTCACAGGCAAAAACGAGCCCATAAGAGATAGCGGGCTCATCGAGCCAATAGCGCGTGAGATCAACTGCCACGGTGCCTAAAAAACCTCCGAGGGCAAAAGCGATAGCTTGAGCGGCACCCCATAATCCCATGCGAATGCCTTCTCGCTTCTGTTGGCCGGCACTCGCCAGCACCATCATCGCGCCAATCGCGGCAACGGCAAAACCGCCGTTGGCCGTGCCCAGTAAAAAGACATTGGCCTCGAGTGGCCAGGTGGCGCTGGTGAGTCCGCCCCAGCACAGTAAAAAGAGTGCGACAGCCGAAAGCAGGCAACCTCCGCGAATCCACAGTCGTAATAGACTTGCCCCGCGTGACTTAAACCATAGAGTCGACGCGGCCATGGCTGCCATTCCAAGTAATACACCGGCGTGCTGGACACCTGCCAGCTGCGTGGACTCTCCGGGCGTGCGGTCAAATACCAGACCCGCAAAGGGTTCCAGAATAAGATCTTGCGCTGAATAGGCGAGCATTGAGACAAAAACAAAAATGGTAAAGATACGTGCCTGTGGATCAGTCCACACATCCGCCAAGGCCGTCATGAAAGGACTGTGTGGCGAGGCCTCTGAGGCCACGACTTCAGTTTTAATGATTGCTGATGTCGCGGGTTCAATGCCGCGAATCACCAGTAGCGTGATGAGAATGGCGAGCAACGAGACAGTCGATGTGACGACCAGTAGTCGCTCAGGCGAGTAGGGGTCGAGAAAGTGTCCGGCGATCCCAGCGGTGACAGCAAAGCCGATGATCATCATGAACCAAACCAGTGCGGCGGCAGCGGGTTTACGCTCCGGCGCCACATGCTTTGCCAGTAGAGCGAGTAAGGAGGTGCCTGTGGCGCCAGTGCCGACACCGATCGCAAAAAAGCCAAGGGCCGCAATGCCCACGCCTAACCAGTGGTTCTGGGGGATTAAGGTCGTGCCAAATGCGGCGCCGACGCCGCCCATCGCCAAAATAAACATGCCGCCAATAATCCAAGGCGTTCGGCGACCTCCGATGTCGGAGCCGTAACCGATCCGTGGCCGCGCTAATTGCACAATGTGGTGAATGGTCACCAAAAAGCCTGGCAGTGAGGCGGCCAGTGCGAGCTCCACCACCATAATCCGATTCAGGGTCGAAGTGGTCAGCACCACAATGCCACCCAATGCGGTCTGGATAAGTCCTAGGCGAACAATATGCCACCAGCTCAGGTGGGTTGGCTGCAATAAGTTCATGCAAGCCACCCGCCGAGACCGATTGCGACGGCCATCATGCCCAAGACATAAAGGGAGACCCCGGTTGCGTTATACCAGGGCGCAAATTGTTTGGGATCGCGCAGCAGTTTGCGCATCGCCAGTAATTGCGCCGCCACAACGACACTGACAACCAGGGCAAAGGGCGTAAGACCCCAGTTGATTAATAGTAGGATGACGGTGAGCTGCGGCAGCAACATAAAGAGGCAAGCGACGCGTGCGGCGCGCGTAGGGCCGAGTTGCGCAGGCAGTGAGCGGATCCCCATCGTGAGATCCCCCTCTACGCTTTTAAAATCGTTAAGCGTCATGATGCCGTGCGCACCAATGCTATACAGCAGTGCGATGAGTAAAATCGGCTGTGCCGGTAAGTCACCTCCGATGACAATAGCGGCGCCGGTGATCCAGGCGAGTCCTTCATAACTGATGGCAACCGCGCTATTACCCCACCAGCCATTCATTTTGAGACGCAGTGGCGGTGCGCTATAAGCCCAGGCCAATGCGAGTCCAAGACAAGTCGCGATAGCAACCCACGGACCAAGTAGCAGTGCCCAGGTTTGTGCGACAAGCGTCCAAATCACGGCGAACCAAAAAGCGATTTTGCCGGGCACGCGTCCCGAGGGGATGGGGCGATGGGGTTCGTTGAGCGCATCGACGTCGCGGTCGTACCAGTCATTCACGATCTGACTGGCGCCGCAGACAAGGGGGCCTGTCAAAGCAACGCCCGCTAACAGCGACCAACTACTGAGCCCGATACCGGGTCCGGCAGAAACCCAGCCACACAAAAACGCCCACATGGGTGGAAACCACGTGATGGGTTTGAGAAGTTCAAGCAGCGCGCCCGGTGACGCCCTGCCAACTGCTACGTTGACCGGGGCAGACTGTTCCATCACGTCATGGTGGGTGCCAAGCGGGGGGAAGTCAAATTAATTTTACAAGTAAGGTGTCAAAAAATATGGAATAGAGGACAATGAGCCCCCGCAGCGTGTGACTAGGTCGCCGTATCCTCAGAGTCGCCGATATCGAATCGACGCAGTTTGGTATAGAGGCTTTGCCGAC
>CAJQKG010000259.1 GCA_905478845.1 uncultured Luminiphilus sp. | reverse complement strand
AACACATCGGCAATAAAGGCGCCGGTAATACCGCCGAGATTTTGAACGGCATCACCCGTTCCGCTTGCAGACCACCCTGGATCTTGGTCGCTGTAGGTCAGAAGCGACATCAAGACGAAAAGACAGGCTGCCCCCACGCTAATAAACAGCACATCGCGCAAGCGACGACGAGCAAACGTTTGCGTGGTCAATTCTGACTGTGTGCTATCCGACTTCGCTCTGCCTGCCACGACTCTACAACCATCGGTGGAAATGTCTATGCTAGCACACACGACACCTCGGAATGGTGAACAATCAGTCGTGAATTCATGGGTTTATCCAACGTTATAGCGTCGCCCGCCACCTCAACAACACGACAATACTGGCCTCATGACAACGGCTACGATATTCTCTTATCATCAGGGTCGGCCGATGGCTTCACCGCGGTAACAGAACACCTAGTAGAACACCCTAAAAGCACCTTACGGAATCGATAACGGAACCTATTCATGAGTGACCCTTCACACCATCGCCTGATCATCTTAGGTTCAGGGCCTGCGGGCTATACCGCGGCCGTTTACGCAGCGCGCGCCAACCTTAATCCGATTGTCATTACCGGTTTGCAACAAGGCGGTCAGCTGACCACCACAACCGAGGTCGAAAATTGGCCGGGGGGTTCCCATGACTTGCAAGGACCCCAGTTGATGGCACAAATGCAGGCGCACGTAGAACGGCTCGAAGCCAGCGTGGTCTTTGATCATATTGAGTCGGTGGATCTCACAGCGAAGCCGTTCAAATTGATGGGAACGTCTTCCTACACTTGCGACGCACTGGTCATCGCAACCGGCGCATCTGCGCAGTATCTTGGCCTGCCCTCTGAGTCGGCCTTCATGGGTAAAGGCGTCAGTGCATGTGCCACCTGCGACGGATTCTTTTATCGCAATCAGGAAGTCGCGGTCGTGGGCGGTGGGAACACCGCGGTAGAAGAGGCGCTTTATCTCAGTAATCTTTGCTCGACAGTCCATCTCATTCATCGACGAGATTCGCTGCGCGCCGAAAAAATATTACAAGACCGATTGATGCAGCGCGCCAGCGAGGGCAAGGTCGTACTTCACTGGCACACGACCCTCGATGAAGTACTAGGTGATGAAACCGGCGTCACCGGCATCCGCATCAAGTCCACCCTCGAAGGGGAAGCCACACGCTCGCTAGACTTGTCTGGTGTCTTCATCGCGATCGGGCATCAACCCAATACGGGCTTATTTGCGGACCAATTAGCGATGCACGGGGGCTATCTCACGGTTCACTCCGGCACCGACGGCGCCGCAACACATACCAGTCGGCCGGGCGTCTTTGCGGCAGGCGATGTGGCGGACCATATTTACCGACAAGCGATCACCTCTGCCGGGTTTGGCTGCATGGCGGCACTGGACGCGGAGAAATACCTGGATGGGCTAGGCAGCTAAGCTTGCCCAACCCCTTCCCGCCGACGTCCCGTGCCCTCAATGAACCGAATGGCCTGCTGGCAGTCGGTGGTGACCTACGTTCTGAAACGCTGATCAGCGCCTATGCCCAAGGTATTTTTCCGTGGTTCGAGCCCGGGCAAGACATTCTATGGTGGTCTCCAGACCCTAGATCAGTGCTCATCCCAGATCGCATTCACATTAGCCGCTCACTGAAAAAGTTCCTGCGCAAAAGTGCCTGGCAGATCAGTTGCGATACCCGCTTTGCGGAGGTGGTGGATCGCTGTGCCAATGTGCTGCGTCAGCAGGAGGGTCACACCGAGCATGGCACATGGATTACGGCTGAAATGCGCCAAGCGTACCTCGCATTACACCAGCTGGGGGTCGCCCATTGCGTTGAAGTCTGTGACGGAGATCAATTGCTCGGCGGTCTCTATGGCGTCATGCTGGACGGCGTCTTCTTTGGAGAATCCATGTTTTCTGACGACACAAATGCCTCTAAGGTGGCATTAATTGCGTTAGCGCGTCTGTGTACAGATAATGGGCTTGTGATGATCGATTGTCAGGTGCACAACGCGCATCTTGAGACACTTGGCGCGGAGCTGGTTTCTCGTCAGGTCTTTGAAAAAAAACTAGAGGGCGCTATAACAACACCCATGAAGACTGTTATCAACAATCCATTGTGTCTGGCTCCCGTCACAGGAGCCTCACTAGAGGATCGCCTCACCCTCCCTATCAAACGATTTGCGGCGGAGCTGGTATGACAGCGTCACTGCGAGAGATCAAGGTTTACACTACCTTTCCTCATCGATGCTCTTATCTGGAGAACGAGGAAGCCACTACCTTGTTTGTGGATCCCCGACAGACGCTAAGCCCTGAACTCTACACGCAGTTATCTCTGCTCGGCTTTCGACGCAGCGGAGATCATGTGTACCGTCCCCATTGTGCCAGCTGTAACGCCTGCATTGCTTCTCGAGTGCGAGTGGACCAATTTCGCCCCAGTCGCACACAGCGGCGCATTAGTCGTCGCAATAGCGATTTGAGGCTGGAGACGGCGGCGGCGATCGATGACGACGAGGCCTACAACCTCTACCGTGATTATATTGAAGCCCGACACGCGGATGGCGATATGTACCCCCCCATGCGAGACCAATACGATTCCTTTTTGAATGACGGTTTGGGTTGCGCAACCTATTACCGGCTTTACGAAGGCGATCGGCTCATTGCCGTGACTGTGGCTGACAAAATGTTAGATGGGCTCGCTGCCATCTACACCTTCTTTGATCCCACTCAACCCAAAAGAAGCCTGGGTACAGAGGCCATACTCCTGCAAATCAGAGAGGCGCAGGCGATCGGGTTACCCTATGTCTACCTAGGCTACTGGATAGACGGCTGTCGTAAGATGTCCTATAAAGCGCGCTATGTGCCCCTTGAATTATTCGTCGATGGGCAGTGGCAGCAACGCAAGACCGAACAGCAAAACGGCCCCAGTACGGACGCCATTATTGACCTGTTGGGCCCCAGTAAAACCCGCCATGGATTCGATGACGCATAAGAGGCGCTTTCCACGCCCCTTACTTTTCGATACAGTGCCGCCCACCTCACAAACAAAGGCTACGCCTTGATGGCAAAAGAAGACCAGATCGAAATGGAGGGGGAGATTGTCGACACCCTGCCTAACACCACTTTCCGAGTGAAACTGGAAAATGGACACCTTGTGACGGCGCACATCTCAGGAAAAATGCGGAAGAACTATATTCGCATCCTGACTGGCGATAAAGTCAGAGTTGAACTGACACCTTACGATCTCACTAAGGGTCGTATCACCTACCGAGAACGATGAGCTAGGCACACCGACACTGGCTGCGCGTTGCCGTTAGGCCTCCACCGGCTCTTCTGCATCGACCAGCGCGGCGACCACCAACGCCGAGTGCTCCTCGTTGACGGTTACCGTCGCGGAGCCGCCTTTTGCCAAGGCGCCGAATAACACCATGTCCGCTAGCGGCTTTTTGATGTGCTCTTGTATGACGCGCTCCAAAGGGCGGGCGCCCATTGTCGCATCGTAACCCTGCTCAACCAGCCACAGCCGCGCCGCCTCGTCGACTTCTACCGAAACCTGGCGCTCATCAAGCTGGCTTTGCAGCTCAATCAGGAACTTATCCACGACGGTTAAAATGACCTCCTCGCTCAGCGGACCAAACGGCACGATCGCATCCAGCCTATTTCTAAACTCAGGGGTAAAGGTCCGATTAATTGCCTCGATAGAATCCGTCGAGTTGTCCTGTATTGAAAAACCAATCGATCGCCGGCTCACGTTTTCTGCGCCAGCATTCGTCGTCATCACGACAATGACATTGCGAAAATCGGTTTTACGTCCGTTGTTGTCGGTGAGCGTTCCGTGATCCATCACCTGAAGCAACAGATTGAAGACCTCCGGATGCGCTTTTTCAATCTCATCGAGTAACACAACGCTATGTGGGTGCTTGGTCACTTGGTCGGTCAGCAGTCCCCCTTGGTCATATCCCACGTAACCAGGCGGCGCACCAATCAAGCGAGACACCGTGTGCCGCTCCATGTATTCCGACATATCAAATCGCAACAGCTCTAAACCCATTTGCAACGCCAACTGGCGAGTCAGCTCGGTCTTGCCGACACCGGTGGGGCCTGCCAACAAAAAGGAACCTATCGGTTTTTGCCCCCCACGCAGTCCTGCTCGAGCGAGCTTAATGGCACTCACCATCTGAGACACGGCAGCATCCTGGCCAAACACGGTCATCTTGAGGTTACCTTCTAACTTGCTCAGCAACGTTTTATCGTCGCTGCTCACAGTCTTAGGGGGGATGCGCGCTATTTTCGCCACCACCGCCTCGATATCCCCGGGGCCCAGTATCTTTTTGCGCTTACTCGGCGATTGCAGCTGCTGAAACGCACCCGCCTCGTCAATCACATCGATGGCTTTATCGGGCAGAAAACGGTCGGTGATGTAGCGTGCGGCCATCTCAGACGCTACCTTTAACGCCTTGTCGGTATAGCGCAGCTTATGGTGCGCCTCGAAGCGCGACTTAAGCCCTTTGAGAATCTTATAGGCATCCTCGACGGACGGCTCGAGTACATCGACCTTCTGAAAACGACGACTTAATGCCTTGTCCTTATCGAATATACCCCGATACTCGGCATAGGTCGTGGAGCCAACGCAGCGCATTTTGCCTGAGCCCAGCAGCGGTTTCAGCAGGTTGCTCGCATCCATTACCCCGCCTGACGCCGCTCCGGCACCGATAATGGTATGGATTTCATCGATGAAAAGAATGGCATGATCATTCTCGGCTAAATTCGCCAGCAATCCCTTCAACCGCTTCTCAAAGTCACCCCGATACTTAGTACCCGCCAGCAGCGCGCCTAAATCGAGCGAATAAACGACCGCCTCTTGCAGGGTTTCTGGCACCTCGCCATCAACGATCATTTTCGCCAGTCCCTCGGCGATCGCTGTTTTACCGACGCCTGACTCTCCGACCAATAGCGGATTGTTCTTGCGTCTTCGCGCCAATATCTGCGCCACGCGCTCAACTTCGCGCAGTCGGCCGATTAACGGATCAATATTACCCGCCTCGGCTTCGACGTTAAGATTCGTTGCATAGGCATCTAGCGGGCGCTTTTCAGCCGGCTCCTGAGCGCCATCTGCTTCACCCGTGACTTCTTCTTGATCGCCCAGCTCCTCACCATCCTTACCGACGCCATGAGTGATGAAGTTCACAATGTCGAGCCGCGAAATATTTTGTGTCTTGAGGAAGTAAACCGCCTGCGATTCTTGTTCAGAAAAAATAGCGACCAATAGATTGGCCCCGGTGACTTCTTGTTTACCCGAGCTTTGCACGTGAAAAACAGCACGTTGCAATACCCGCTGAAAACCTAAGGTGGGCTGTGTGTCGCGACCATCATCGCTATCGGTTAACAGTGGCGTCGTCGAGTCAATAAACTCTACCAACTCACCTCGCAGCTCATCAATATTGACCTGACAGGCGTTCAACACGGCTATCGCTGCAGAGTCATCCAGTAACGCGAGCAAAAGATGCTCGACCGTAATGAACTCATGGCGCCTAGCGCGTGCCATTCTAAAAGTTTCATTGAGCGTGTTTTCGAGTTCTTTGCTGAGCATTTAGCTATCCTCATCATCGGCAGAGGGTTCTACTTCACACAATAAAGGATGGCCATTATCGCGAGCAGACTGGTTTACTTGGGAGGCTTTAGTTTCCGCAATATCTTGTGGGTAGATACCGCAAACACCCTTGCCTTGCGTATGGACCGCCAACATCACCTGTGTGGCCTGCTCGCGGTTCATGGTGAAAAACGTCTCTAACACTTCGACAACAAACTCCATCGGCGTGTAGTCGTCATTCAGTAAAATGACGCGGTAAAGAGGGGGACGCTTAAGCTTGGGTTTCGCAGGCGCAACCGCCAAACCACCGTCGTCATCTAAGTCGCCATCATCGGGCTTAGCAGCGTTTACAATCCGCTTGACTGCCGACATGTCTCTGCACCTGCTGTTACTCATATCCTCAGTATAATCTACCCTCTGGCAAATAAAGCGGTTTAAGGATGGATCCGCGCTATTTTATTTCTCTTCACCCTCCGCTCACCCTCGAGCACAATAACGGGACAAAAAAAAGCCCGCAGTGAGCGGGCTCGGGGTCGACCAAACGTTCACATATGAGCGATCACACTGTCTCCAAAAGCGGAACACGACACTAATGTCGCCCCTTCCATCAGGCGCTCAAAATCATAGGTCACCGTCTTCGCTTGAATCGCACCATTCATCCCATCGATGATTAAATCCGCGGCCTCGTTCCAGCCCAAATGCCGCAGCATCATCTCAGCAGACAATATCAGCGAACCCGGATTCACCTTGTCCTGCCCAGCATACTTAGGTGCTGTGCCGTGAGTTGCTTCGAACAACGCTACGGTATCGGAGAGATTAGCACCCGGTGCAATACCAATTCCGCCTACTTGGGCTGCGAGCGCATCCGACAAATAATCGCCGTTCAGGTTAAGCGTGGCAACCACGCTGTAGTCGCGTGGGCGGGTCAGCACTTGCTGCAGCATCGCATCTGCAATCACATCT
>CAJQKG010000258.1 GCA_905478845.1 uncultured Luminiphilus sp. | reverse complement strand
TATTCAGAAGACGGTGCAGAGGACTTCGCCTCCCACACCGGCAGCACGCGCCGCACGATCTGTCATGACACCTTGCGAGGTGGAGACGATCGCCACACCTAGGCCGCCACGAACGGTGGGCAACCCGTCCTTACCTGAGTACCGACGTAAAGACGGCTTACTGATTCGGTCTATCTCGGCGATCACCGGCTTGCCCTCGTAATACTTGAGGTCAATATGGAGCCGGGGCTTACCCGAACTCTCGTCATACCGATGGCCTGCAATGTATCCTTCCTGCTCCAGGACCTTTGCCACAGACACCTTTAATTTGGACCCCGGCATATCAACATTCTGCTTGCCTGCCATTTGCGCATTGCGCAAGCGGGTCAACATATCGCTCAACGGATCTTGCATGCTCATCTAAAAGTTCTCCGTTACCAGCTGGACTTAACCAGACCAGGTACATCGCCGCGCATCGCGGCTTCACGTAGCTTGTTTCGACACAAGCCAAATTTTCGATACACGCCGTGCGGGCGACCTGTCAGCTGGCAGCGTCGCCGCTGGCGAACAGGACTGGCATTGCGGGGCAGCTTTTGAAACGCAATCTGTGCTTCCCAACGCTCCTCATCGGACGTATTTACATTGGCGATGGTTTCCTTGAGCTGTGCACGCTTCGCTGCAAACTTCTCAACGGTCCGTGCACGTTTAGCCTCTCGGGCAACCATGGATTTCTTGGCCATATCTCTGATGCCTCAGCTTCTGAAGGGAAAGTTGAACGCCGCAAGCAACGCCCGACCCTGTTCATCGTTTGCCGCAGTGGTGGCAATGGTGATGTCCATGCCCCGCAGCTTGTCAATTTGGTCGTAATCAACTTCTGGGAAAATAATCTGCTCTGTCACGCCCATGGCAAAGTTGCCGCGACCATCAAACTGCTTGGGGCTAATGCCTCGGAAGTCGCGCACTCGAGGGATTGAGATGTTAATAAGGCGATCTAAAAACTCATACATCCGCTCATCGCGCAGCGTGACCTTGCAGCCTATCGGCCAGCCATCCCGAATCTTAAAGCCGGCAATCGACTTTCGAGATTTTGTGACTACAGGCTTTTGCCCGGCAATTTTTGCCATATCTGAAACAGCGTGCTCCAGGACTTTCTTGTCCCCAACCGCCTCTCCAACACCCATATTTAAGGTGATTTTGGAAATGCGCGGCACCGCCATCACATTCTTAAGACCCAGTTCTTCTTGCAGCTTGGCCACAATTTCGGTCCGATACATTTCTTTCAGCGCTGTCATCTCTTCAATACCTTTGTTTCAACTGGGCTCAGGCGTCAACTAAGTCGCCAGACGGTCTAAAGACGCGAACTTTCTTGCCGTCTTCAACCCGATACCCCACTCGCTCGCCCTTACCGGACTTGCTATTAAATATCGCCAGGTTCGACGCCCTAATCGGAGCCTCCTGCTCAACGATGCCACCCGCGACACCGGCCTGAGGGTTTGGCTTGGTGTGCTTTTTAACCATATTCACACCGCTCACGATGACGCGATCACTGTCTAGTAACCGCCGCACCGTGCCACGCTTACCTTTATCTTTTCCGGCAATCACGATCACTTCGTCATCACTCTTGAGCTTCGCCATTGTCTGACCCTCTTAATCCTTGCTCAAATCACTTCTGGCGCGAGTGAAATTATTTTCATGAATTTCTCCCCACGCAATTCACGCGTTACTGGCCCAAATATACGAGTGCCAATCGGCGCGTCCTGGGCATTCAGCAGCACCGCCGCATTTTCGTCGAACTTGATCAGCGAACCGTCAGGGCGGCGTACGCCCTTCTTAGTGCGAACCACCACTGCCGTGATGACCTGCCCTTTCTTCACTTTGCCGCGAGGTATCGCTTCCTTAACAGTGACTTTAATCAGGTCACCAACGCGAGCGTAACGACGCTTAGAGCCGCCCAACACCTTGATACACATCACCCGACGTGCGCCACTGTTGTCAGCCACTTCTAAATACGACTGCGTCTGAATCATTTTCTCTACTCCGCCAACGAGCGCTTATCGCTCGCACCATTGAGCCACATCTCAAATCTGAGTTGCGGTCTCCACAATCTCTACCAAAGCCCAGCTCTTACTCTTGGACATAGGGCGCGACTCTGCGACCAATACGGTGTCGCCCATACCAGCCTTGTTCTCTTCGTCATGTGCGTGCACCTTCGAAGACCGGGTAATATACTTTCCATATACCGGGTGCTTCACGCGCCGCTCAATTTTCACCGTGATGGTCTTGTCCATCTTGTCACTGACGACACGTCCCTGAAGGGTTCGTGTTTGATTTTCAGTCGATCCCATTACTGTTCTGCCTTCTGTTGCATCACGGTTTTTACGCGCGCGATATCTCGCTTAGCCTGCTTCAGCAAATGGCTTTGGCCCAACTGACCCGTGGCATTAGCCATTCGCAACTTAAATTGCTCCTCGCGAAGCTTAAGCAACTGCTGGTTAAGCTCATCGACCGACTTATCTCGAAGTTCACTTGCTTTCATCACATCACCGACCGCTTCACAAACGTAGTCTGCAGAGGCAATTTCGCCGCAGCCAAGTCAAATGCTTCGCGCGCCAACTGCTCCGACACGCCCTCAACTTCATATAGCACTCGACCCGGTTGGATCTGCGCTACCCAATATTCAACGTTGCCCTTACCCTTGCCCTGACGAACTTCGAGTGGCTTGCCCGTAATTGGCTTATCAGGAAAAACGCGAATCCAAATCTTTCCCCCTCGCTTAATGTGGCGAGTCATCGCACGACGAGCGGCCTCTATTTGGCGGGCAGTGATACGGCCTCGGCCTGTAGCCTTCAGCGCGTATTCACCAAAACTCACCTTGCTGCCACGCTCCGCCAGACCGCGGTTGCGACCTTTTTGCATCTTGCGGAACTTGGTCCGTTTCGGTTGTAACATCGTCTAAATCCTCAATCAGGTAGTCGGCTTTCGGTTCGCAGGCGCTTACGCCTCTTCACCCTCGCCAATCACCTCACCTTTAAAAATCCATACCTTGACGCCAATCACCCCGTAAGTGGTGTGCGCCTCATAGGTGGCGTAATCAATGTCCGCACGCAAGGTATGCAGCGGCACTCGCCCTTCTCGGTACCATTCTGTTCGCGCAATCTCAGCGCCGCCCAAACGGCCACCGACTTGTACTTTGATACCCTGGGCACCTTGGCGCATGGCGTTCTGAACGACCCGCTTCATGGCACGCCGAAACATCACGCGACGCTCTAACTGCTGCGCGACATTTTGCGCAACCAATCGTGCATCCAAGTCAGGCTTGCGTATCTCTTCGATATTGATGTTGACTGGCACACCCATTTTCGCGGATAGCTCCTTGCGCAGCCCGTCAACGTCTTCACCTTTCTTACCAATCACAATACCCGGCCGTGCGGTATAAATGGTGATGCGAGCCGTTTGCGCTGGCCGCTCAATTTTGACCCGACTCACAGAGGCTGCATCCAACTTTTTCAGGATGTACTCGCGCACCTCGATGTCGTTAATCAAGTTCTTCGCGTAGGACTTGCTGTCGGCATACCAGACCGAATTATGGTCCTTGACTATGCCGAGGCGAATACCTGTTGGATGTACCTTTTGACCCATGCGGTCGTCTCCTTAGCTTTCGCTATCCGCAACCTTGACCGTGATATGGCAGGTGCGTTTAAAAATTCGGTCTCCGCGGCCCTTTGCTCTGGGGCTGAGACGTTTCATGGTAAAACCTTCATCGACGTAAATCGTCGACACAGAGAGCTCGTCGACATCTGCGCCTTCATTGTTTTCGGCGTTCGCAATGGCTGAGTTCAGCACCTTGCGCACCAATGCTGCCGCCTTCTTGGTGCTGAACTCGAGCAAATTTAATG
>CAJQKG010000257.1 GCA_905478845.1 uncultured Luminiphilus sp. | reverse complement strand
AGAGCCGGTCAACATTGCCAAAGGCTTGCCTTCAAATCGCGTTGACGCATAACGCGCGGGGATAATGATCACGGTTTTATCTGTCATTCCCTCTGACTTAAGAGATTACGCGGGGGTAATCAAAAGATTTATCCCCCGCATATCGCTCTGCCCTGCCAAATCAGAAATTATGCTCGACATTGAAAGTCAGTGACCCATTTTTTGTGCCAGCAACATTGTCGAATTCCACCGTTGCATTGAATAGAGTAAAGCCATTGCCTGAGGCAGCAGAAAACCCTAGCCCCGCGCCGGCCCCGCAGCTTCGGCCCTCCCCCGCGCCCCGGACTACACGACAGGTCAATCGTGGCGCGAGAGAGAAATTTGCGACTGCAGCGCCATCGCGGCCGTCGCCAAGCGACCATTTGACTTGCGGCATGAGCATCAGCTGCCCCATCTCGACATTGCCGCCGGCAAGGCTGAGATTATTCGAGGTCAACCCATAGGCTTGCGCCGCCACAGCCTGTGTGCCCACTCGGGATCTTGCATAGCTAAAAGACAGTTCCGGCCAGATCTCAATACCCACCATCCGCAACACGCCCGTAGCGCTAGCGCCGAGCCGAAGCGTCGTGCTGTCAAAAACACTATCGACCTGGAGGGTTCCATTGCTCACGTCTAATTGGTTTTTGTTACGCCCAATTGCCACAAAACCAGTGATATAGGACACGTCATTGAAAGAGCGTAGCACATAGCCACCAGCGTTCACCCCATAACTATCCTGGCGTCCCGCAAATGTTCCAGACAATCCTGTACGACCGACCTCGACCCCAAGGAAGTATCCGAGCGCCGTATCGAGCGAAAGTTGCACTTCCAAGGCCGTACGCCCATTGAAATAGCCACTAAAATTGCCGTCTGGATCACTGACAAAATTGAAGGTGCCGGTGGACACAACTTCCGCCGATTGCTCCTCCACACTCGCCAATGCGAAGAAATCACCGTTCAATCAAAACTCTCCATTATTGAACTGTGCAGTGCCATCCACATCAAGGGGAAGGAACCGATTGCTCTGCTGGCGAGCCAACCTTTGGCGCTGGACCAATCGCTGCATGCCAGATCTGATCATGCGTTGGTCAATCGAAGCTTGCGAGTAGAGCGCTTTTTGCGCCTGTCCTAAAACCATCTGTTCCAGATTTGTTTTGGCCGCCGCCAATGCAGTCGCCGGAGTCCCTGCTTGTATACTTAGCACATTAGAAGCGGCATTCGATAGGCCCGCAGTGCTGACAACCCGACCCGCTGGTAAGGAAATTGAAACATTTGATGCCAAGCTCGGGACCACCGTAAGCGTATAAGTTGTGCCGCTGCCAGTCATCGCCGTCGCGGTTCCATTCACGATCGTAACATCGGCCATGGCGAATTGTGCCACCGGTTGAGAGAAGGTAATCCCAACCGAAAACGCTCCAGAAACTGGCGTAGTCGGCCCCGTAATCACGACTTGCAAAGTGGCCGCGCGGGTGACTGTCACCGTGTAGGTGATCGTCGTCGTGCCATCCTGCGCAGTCACCTCAACCGGGATCGGATTGGCCCCCACGGACAATGCAATGGGATTGCCAGAGTTCACCACCGCCGTGGCATTGGGGTCATTCACCCCCGGGGTTAAGCTCAGCGTGGTCACCGCATGGGCCACTGAGAGGCTATAGGCGGTGGTGCCAGGCGCGAAGCTCGGCGAGAGCGTGCCGATGCTGCTGGTGGATACCCAAAATTGAGTAACCTAAATTCTTGGCATATTTAGACAGCCAGGGCGTGCGAGGCAACCCTGAGTCCACCAGAGTAAGGTTATCAAAACATACCAAAAGCTCAGGCGAGCGCGGGGTAAAGTCGAACTGCACATTCATTCCTTCAACGACAAAAGCCCTGTTAGAACGACAGTCATCTATTGAGCCTAGTTTGTTCATTTAGTCGGCCCAGCTTAAAATATTTTTGTATCAACAATTTTGACGTTGCAATGCTCTGAGAGAGTTACCATTACAACAAAAATATTCAAGCGTGGCCCGAGAAAATTTGCGAACATAACTAGTTATCGTGGTATTTCTGCGGCGAAGGCGATGCCCCCTCCCCCCAGTTAACGCGGAGCGCGGCAGTTCGGCGCAGGGGTGCACCGATTGCGTGTAACGGCCCAACCAGCCGTTGAACATTATGTTCGCCAGCTTATTTGTTACATGTTGCTCTCAGGCCCGAGGCAATTTACCAAGACTCACAAAACGACCAGTAAATTTCGGAGAGAGAACATGGACGGACATGACACATCCAACAGCGGCAAATGCCCAGTAATACATGGAATGGCGACCAGCGCGGCCTCCCGTGGGCGTTCCAATGCCGATTGGTGGCCCAATCAACTAAATCTCAAGATCCTCGCTCAAAATACGCCCGCGGCGGATCCGATGGACCTGGATTTTGACTATGCAGAGGAATTTGCCAAACTGGATTTGGCCGCTGTCAAAGCCGATTTGACCGCCTTGATGACCGACAGCCAAGACTGGTGGCCCGCAGATTACGGGCATTATGGTCCCTTCTTCATCCGCATGGCCTGGCAC
>CAJQKG010000256.1 GCA_905478845.1 uncultured Luminiphilus sp. | reverse complement strand
CTGAATGGGGCGGGACACAGATTTTTTTCAGAGCAAGTTCCATGAGTATTGAGGTTATCGCCTCTGACAAAGCGCCGGATCATGACGAGATGTGGGGGCTCGCGCTCAAAACAGCCGACCTTGAGGCCACGCAAAAACGGTTACTTTCTGCGGGCGTCAACGTGACGGATGTCAAAGCGGGTCGCAAACCCGGCACCCGAGTGTGCACCGTGAAATCGCATACTTTGGCGATCCCCACACTGCTTATTGAGCACCCCGTCAACGCTCAGTAGGTATGCGCTGAGACTGCAGCCGCCGATCATCGGATCGGCCCTGCTTAATGGCTACCCTCACAGCCCGCTAGCACCTCCTGCAATGACCTTTTGCGATGGCCTTTTACGAAAGTTTTTTGCGATGGCTTTTGCGATGGCTTTTGCGATGGCTTTTGCGATGGCTTTTGCGATGACCTCGGCGGCGGGTAACCGATCAGCAACACCCTCTGCGTGGACAGCGATCGTTACTGAGCCTACCAAACTGACCATCTTACTCAGACTTAACCGCACCACCAGCAGAACCCTGTTCGCGGCCGCGCCATTTCGCACAGCTCAATGACGATAGGGCGCTGGTAACAGCGCACTCTTTACGACTGTTAGCAAAAGGGTCGCACCGAGCGGCAACAGCACGGCCGTTGGTGGCTTGCACAGACACCATCAACGCCTCCAGACCCAGCGCGATGTTCACTTATTACCGAGTACATTGCCGGGTAAATTGCCGGGTAAATTGCCGCATGTGATGCCGCGTGTCATACCCGTTTGTCCAACCCGTTGGTCGTAACCGCTTTGTCCTCATCCGCAATGGAAAGTAACCCGTTAACGCGGAACACATTGGCGTCTCTCTATGGTTACGGTTCTAGGATGCGCTCTGGCTGACCCACATCATGTACCCGGAAAATCAGTAACGACGCGCCGTCCTCTGCGGTTTTACCGCTGTGCACGATCCCTCTCGAAATCTTGCGCACCTCACCCACCTCGCTCTGGATATCTGATTGACCTCTTTGCATTAATACGATGGTCCCTGAGAGCACATAAAATATCTCAGCGCCTGGGTGGGAATGCCAGGGCAGTTGCGTATTGGGGGGGATATCCACCTCGCTCACAATGACCTCCTTATCGACTAACCCAATGAGCGACTCACGTAACAACGTGTCAGACCGCGGGCGCTCAGACGATAAGGACTCGCCGGTCAGAACACTGGTCAGTAACACGCCTACCGTTATCAGCAAAAACCATCGTCGTAGTTCGATCGTCACTCATCACCCCCTTAACCATCAGATTGATCAATACCTTCGGTTTCATTCTGCGCCATCCCGGCCCCGTGCGTCTCGTTTGTCTCATCCCTTACTCTGAAACGGCTCGCCGCTAGCATGCTGCCCAGACAGCTGCCCATCCGCTCAATAGAGTCAGCACGTAGCTCAATTCGCAGGTGCCCCGTGCGATCACTACTGTCAGGTGGCACTTAGCCCGCGCTGAGTCAAATACGCTCACAACGCTTGACCTGACGCATCACTCCAGTCCGCGGCCCCTATCCCTCCACGAGGTGATCGTTACCTTAATCTCATGTACGGTATGGCCTTAGATCGCATCCACTGAGGATCGCACCAACAACGAGTTCGTTTCTAAGGCATCGATATGACACCGCAAGAAATCAAAACGCTACGAGACCTCATGGAGTATGAGGCGCAGAGAACGGCCCCGCCAGAGGGCTTTCCGCAGCTGCCTGATATTCCCGCGGGTCGCTACACGGACGAGCATTTTTTTGCTTTAGAGCAGGCAGAGATTTTTAAGAAATCCTGGCTGTTTGCAGCCCACCTCGATGAGCTACCCGAACCCGGTTGCTTCATTAAGTGGGAGCAGGCCGGAGAGCCGGTCGTGATTGTCCATGCCGAGAACGGCGACGTGAACGCGTTTTATAATGTGTGCTCGCATCGCGGTGCACCCGTTGTGATGGATGCCAAAGGCAAGCGACTCAGGCTTACCTGTAAATATCATGGCTGGAGCTATTCGCTAGACGGTGAGCTGCAAGCGATTAAGGATCCTGAGGACTTTAGTGACTTTGACATGAGCTGTCGGAGCCTATCGGGCATTCGCTGCGAACGATTCGGTAAGTTCATCTTTGTTAATTTTGATCCTGAGGCCATTAGCCTGCTCGATTGGCTCGGACCTATCGCCCATGAATGGCAAGAGTTTCAGTTTGATCAATGTCGCTTGTCTGCGCGACACAGCTTTGATCTCGACTGTAACTGGAAGGTTGCGATGGAAGCGAATACCGAGGTGTACCACGTCCCTAATATCCATCCCACCACGGTCGCGCCGCTGCTGGATCACCGACGCAACGTCAATACGCTATACCCACATGGACATGGTCGCATGGTCGCGCCGCCACCCCGGTTGAACGCTTCTGAGGACGCGGCATCAATACGCGATGTGGGGGCGCGGGCAGAAATCGCCACGGTTGGCGAGATTGCTCGCACTTGTATCCAGTCCTATGGCGTTTTTCCTAATTGGGTATCGCAACTCACCGAATTTGTGCTCGGGCCCCTGCTCTTCTGGCCCAATGGGGTCAATAAATGCCGTATCGAATGTTGGACGATTGCGCCGGATTGGGGCGACGGAGAGGGCCCCGATTACTGGACCGTGAATCGTGGAGAGTCACTGTGCAAAATCTTGCTTGAGGACACAGTATTTGGCGCCGAGATCCAAAAATCGATGGAATCTCCGGGGTTTAAAGGCGTGCCTTTGAGCTATCAGGAAGCCCGAATTTATCATTGGAACCAACAGGCCGATCGTATGATTGGGCTCGACAACATTCCGCCAGAACTCGCCGTTCAACAGGTGATTAACGACGAATGGGTCTACCCCAACGATCCCCGCCTAGCGCAAATGAAAAATTAATCCATCGGTGGCTGTGATGCCCGTAGCATTAGCCAGAGCACAGCAGCACTGACAGTAGACTCTGATGATTCATCAGTATCAGTCGATTGAAAATGATCGTAACGAATAGCAATGGGGCCGGCATCATCCGCCAGAACGATATAGGTGTCCTCAGTGCTCGGCGGCTCAACCAGGACAACGCCCTCCTCGGCACCCGATGCAGGCGTCGCGTAAACGGCCAGTGTCTCGCCACTCAAGTTGATTTTTGTCAAGGTATTGGCACTGTCATGCAACGCATAAAGCCGGCGAGTGGTGGCGCTAAAATGAAGTCCTGATAAATCCAAGGAATTTGTCTCGATACTAGCTGATGGGGCCACAGGGGAAACACTGCCAACCCGCGTGTCGATATTGAATATTCTGAGCTCAGTATCGGCCTGTGAAGCGGCGATAAAGAATCCATCGTAAATGGCCTGCCCCCAAGTGACAGGGGCTTCACTTTGAGGAACAAAGGTAATGCCCTCAAAACCCAACCCCCCATTTTTTGCTAGCTGTAATGGCCAGCTTCTACCCGTCACTGAGAGGTTCGGCAAGGAGATTTCTACGATCGCACTAAGGGTCTCATTTGCGATATAGGCGAAATCAGCCGTTCCATTCTTAAGCGCAATACCTTCGAAATCGCCACCCAGAAATTTGTATTTTTCCACCACGCCCGCTTCCGACACGTTCGCCACATCACCATCATCACCTACGATCAAAAAACCAAGTTCATCGTGATAGGCAATGCCACTGGCCTCGAACCCTGCGTTATAGACCGACAGGCCTTGCGCGAGATTTTCACCTTGCGGTTCAGCTGGCCATTCTGCCGAGGCCGAATGAGCAAGATTGGAAAACAAGCATGCCGAAATGAGGAGAAAGGAGAGTCGGCTTGATCGATACAACGCCCTATCGAGGTGATCGCTAATCGCACTAGGGTTGCTTATCGCTCTGACTATTAAGCGAATGTCTGGTAAAAATACAAGGGTATCAAGGTGCAGTGGGATACAGTTTTTCCCACAACCCGACAAGTACCGGGTCACACGGCACGGTCGACGCGCAAGCGCCAACCATAGGCGGTATGCTATCTGACCCTGCTCCATTGAAGGCTCCCGGAGACAATCAATCCTTGATCGGTCGC
>CAJQKG010000255.1 GCA_905478845.1 uncultured Luminiphilus sp. | reverse complement strand
TCATAAACGGCGAGCAAAGAGGATTCCTCTGCCTGCTCGTCCAAACCATAGGCTACCGCCGCTGCAGTGGGTTCATTCAGTAAGCGGAGAACCTTAATCCCTGCTAATTCTGCCGCCTGACGCGTGGCTTGGCGCTGGGCGTCATCAAAATAAGCTGGCACGGTGATCACCGCACCGGCGATCGGATCATCAAGCTGTGCCTCAGCGCGGATTTTGAGTGCGTCAAGAATAGCGGCAGAGACTTCTACGGGTGTTTTTTTGCCCTGATCCGTTGCAAATGCCAGCGCACCGTCAGTCGTCAGAGTGGCATAGGGATCATCGGCAACGTCTTCGCGTGCGCGGCCCAGCATGCGCTTCGCGGAGGCAATCGTATTCTCGGGCTGTTCATTGGCTAATGCCAGCGCCGCCCCACCCACTTGAGTCGACTCGGCGCCGTAGTGCACGACTGAGGGTAACGACGGCTGACCTGATGCGCCCTCAAAAACACGCACCTGCGCACCATCGAACTGTGCAATCAAACTATTGGTCGTGCCGAGGTCGATCCCCACTGCGATGCTGCGCGCGACCGTCAGGTCCGGCGATTCGCCTGGCTCCGCTATCTGAAGAAGCACCATCTAACGACCCCGAGCATCCGTGGCGTCAACCAACTTTGCGAGGTAGCACATCTCCTGCCAGTAGCGGGCGGCATCATGCCATGCCGCTGCCTGCGCTGCCTCAGCAAAGCGGTCACGGCTCAGGCTATAGTGCTCGTCGATTTCGCATGCCACCGCTTGATGACCCGCTTGGTCGCCCTCAGCAATCGATTCGAGGCGCTCACGCAATATGATCTGTGTCATCAGAAAATCTGCCCCGACGCCCTCACGCTCCGCCGCCTTAAGGTCGACACCGTTGTGCTGCAGTAAATAATGTGCCCGGGTGACCTCACCCAATAACGTGCGATAGCCCGCATTAATGTCTGCGCAGAGTTGCGCTGCCACGCGCTGCTCCACTTGCGGCTTTCCGGCGTAGCGATCGGGGTGAAACTGTGACAATAAGGAGTGATACACCTGCTCCAATGCAATCTCGTCAATCTTGAAATTGGGTTCAATATGAAACAACGAAAAATAGTCGCGCGACGTTGCGCCCGCCGTCGCGTTCACGGTCAGACCGTGAAGCTCTCGCCGCAACCACACTCCCCTGCTACGTTGGGGTTACGAAATTCAAGGCCTTCGTTGAGGCCCTCTTTCGCGAAATCCACCACCGTCCCGTCAAGATAGACAAGACTTTTGGGATCGACAAACACCTTGACTCCATCGGACTCAAAAGCCGTATCTTCTGGCTCAGCCTGATCGACAAATTCCAATACATAAGCCAGCCCAGAGCATCCCGACGTCTTCACCGCAATGCGGATGCCCTCGCCCTTGCCGCGGCTCGATAGCTGTCGGCTTACGTGCTGCGCCGCTTCGTTAGTGAGGCTAATGGCCATTTAGCTATCCTGCTTCTCTCGATAGTTCTGCACGGCGGCTTTGATGGCGTCCTCAGCTAACACAGAGCAGTGAATCTTCACGGGTGGCAAGGAGAGCTCCTGTGCAATTTCTGTATTTTTAATCGAGGCCGCTTCATCTAAATTCTTACCCTTCACCCATTCGGTCAACAGCGAGCTCGATGCGATCGCTGATCCACATCCGTAGGTCTTGAATTTAGCATCCTCAATAATGCCCTCGTCGCTGACCTGAATTTGCAGTCGCATCACGTCGCCGCACGCTGGAGCGCCAACCATTCCCGTACCAATACTGTCGTCAGCGTCGTCAAACTTGCCCACGTTACGGGGGTTTTCGTAGTGATCAATTACTTTGTCGCTGTATGCCATGGTTATCTCCCTAGGGACTAAAAGGCTGCTTTAATGCGCAGCCCATTCGATTGTACTGAGGTCAACCCCATCCTGGAACATATCCCAGAGGGGCGAAAGCTCGCGTAATTTTTCGACGGCATGACGCACACACTGTACGGCATGATCCACTTCGCCTTCTGTTGTGAAGCGGCCAAAGCTGAACCGCAAAGAACTGTGCGCCATCTCATCATTCAACCCTAGCGCGCGCAGGACATACGAGGGCTCCAGACTGGCTGAAGTACACGCCGAACCACTGGAGATAGCCAAATCTCGCAGTGACATGATCAGGGACTCTCCCTCCACAAACGCAAAGCTCACATTTAAGGCACCCGGCAAGCGTTGCTCTCGGTCGCCGTTAATGTAGACCTCTGGAATGTCGCTAATCGCGGCCCAAAATCGCTCACGAAGCGCCTGCAGCTGCACGGACTCTGCCGCCATTTCCTCATGTGCTATTCGCGCGGCTTCGCCGAACCCCACCAACTGGTGTGTCGCCAAAGTGCCTGATCGCATACCGCGTTCGTGACCACCACCATGCATTTGTGCTTCTAGGCGAACGCGAGGTTTACGGCGGACATAGAGCGCACCCACACCCTTCGGGCCATACATCTTGTGCGCCGACATCGACAAGAGATCGACCTTCATCGCTTCCATATCGACCGGTATCTTTCCCACGCCTTGGGCACCGTCAACATGAAACAAGACACCTGCAGCGCGGCAAATTTCACCGATTCCCGCGATATCATTGACGACACCAATCTCATTATTGGCGTGCATCACGCTCGCCAATATCGTGTCCTCGCGCAATGCGCCTTGAACCATCTCAGGCGTTGTCAAACCTTGTTCATCAGGATCAAGATAGGTGACCTCGTAGCCCTCTCGTTCGAGTTGGCGACAGGTGTCGAGGACCGCCTTGTGCTCAATTTTCGAGGTGACAATATGCTTGCCCTTCTTGTGATAGAAGTGCGCCACGCCTTTAATAGCCAAGTTGTCTGACTCGGTGGCACCCGATGTCCACACAATCTCGCGAGGATCTGCATTGATCAACTCCGCGACTTGACTGCGCGCATTCTCAACCGCTTCCTCTGCTTTCCATCCAAACACGTGCGAACGCGATGCCGCGTTGCCGTAAACACCCTCGGTCGACATGCAGGCGGTCATGGCAGCCACGACCCTCGGATCTACCGGCGTCGTCGACAAATAGTCGAGATAAATGGGGGTACTAACAGTCACTGGTGCATTCATTGCTTTTCATCTCACTCGAGCCCACTGGCTCATTGTATTTACCGCAAAGGGTCATTCTTCTGAATGGCCCTGAAATCAGTTATCCCAAGGACAACGTTTGCAACATGCCCTCCACTGGTCGAGAGGCGCCCCGTTCTCTCTGGCGCCGTTCCATAAGATCTCCGAGGCTAATCTGACTCAGAAAATCGTGTATCTGGCCAGACAAGTCTGCCCACAAATCGTGTGTCAAACAGGTCTCTCCTTGGTGGCAGTTGCCTTTACCCTGACAATTCGTGACATCAACGGCCTCATCCACCGCATCAATAATCTGTGCCACAAAGATGTCGGTGCCACTTCGCGCCAACCGATATCCCCCACCCGGCCCTCGGGCACTGGTGACTAACTTGCCTCGCCGCAGCTTGGCAAACAACTGTTCCAGATAAGACAGGGATATTTCCTGTCTTCCCGATATATCTGCCAGTGACACCGGCTGGGGACCGCCATTAATGGCAAGATCCAACATAGCCGTGACGGCATAACGTCCGCGCGTGGTTAACTTCATAGTGGCAATTGTGCTATTCCTGAGTATTTTAGTCAAGAATAGCGGAAAGTGGTTTAACTTCTTGAGCGGCGGGCCGTATTTTGTGTTTCCGTAAGAATCCCGCGCAGGATATTGAGCTCCATTTCATCGAGTCGAACCCGATTAAATAAGCGGTTTAACCGAGGCATTAACTGTTTGGGCGCCTCGGGATCCAAAAACCCAATGTCGACCAACGTTGTCTCAAGATGCTCGTAAAATCGCGCCATGTCGCTCGCTTTGGCAAAGGGCGTGTCCCAATCGGCGTCCTCGGGTAGCCCTGTCTGATCGCCCACCTGCAACATTCGCAACTCATAGGCAACAATTTGTACCGCCATCGCCAGATTCAAACTCGAATACGTCTCGTGAGTCGGAATGTGACAGTGCAGATTGCATCGCTGCAGCTCCTCGTTCAGCAATCCGCGATCCTCTCGGCCAAACAGGATCGCTACCCGCTCTGTAGGAGCGTGTAGCGCGATACGCTGGGCACATTGCCGCGCATCCTGAATCGGCCAAGGGATGCGACGGGCTCTCGCACTCGTACCGACCACAAATTGACACTCTGCGATGGCCTCATCAAGGGTTTCAACTACGCGCGCGTTGTCGAGGACGTCAGCTGCGGACGCAGCGCGCCAGACAGCCTCTGGCGCGGGATATTTCAGCGGCGCTACGAGCGTGAGCCGCGTCAAACCCATATTTTTCATCGCGCGCGCGACGCCGCCGATATTGCCACTGTGAGTGGTATTAACCAAAACGATGTCGATATTCTCGGCATTCATACTGCGGTGTCCCTAGTGTGGTCTGCCAGGATCGAGTCTCGCGGCCAACGGGTAATGAAACCATCATTGACATCGCGAACAAGACGACCTGAATAAAATGATGAATCGATATTCCTACAGAGTTTATCAGAGACGTATCCGCGTCCCTCTGCCCCTGTTATCATGCGCCGCCTCTTCAGGCCGAGATACTGCATGGAACCGACCGCCACCATGGCTCTGCGCGCCGCCCGCAAAGCGGGGGACCTCATTATGCGCGCTTCCGACGACATGGATCGGGTAGGCTTTAGAACGAAAGCCGCCGCAGATTACGTCACCGACGTTGATATCGCGGCAGAAAAGGAAATTCTGTACCACCTCACTAAAGCCTATCCAGAGCATCGCTTCCTCTGCGAGGAGAGTGGTCTGTCGGGGAACGAGGACTCTGAGTACACCTGGATCATTGATCCACTCGATGGCACCAGCAACTTCATGCGCGGCATACCTCATTTCGCAATCAGCATCGCCTGTGTGCATCGCGGCAAAATTGAGCACGCGGTTGTCTATGATCCCGTCAGACAGGAAGAGTTTATTGCCTCGAGAGGCCGCGGCGCACAGCTCAATGGCCATCGTATCCGGGTGTCCGACCGCAAAGAGCTTCAGGAGGCGTTAGTGGGCACCGGTATTCCTTTCTTAGGGCACTGTGATCAGCACCTAGACTGGTATACCCAATCGCTCGCTGCCGTGACAAGCCGTTCTATGGGCGTCCGGCGTGGTGGTGCAGCCGCCCTCGATCTGGCTTATGTTGCGGCGGGCAGACTGGACGGCTTCTGGGAAATGGGACTCAGTGAGTGGGATATCGCCGCGGGGGCGCTTCTGATCCGTGAGGCCGGCGGATTGATAACTGATTTATCGGGAGGCGAACACTGGTATGACAGTGGCAATGTGGTGTGTGGTAACCGCAAACTAATGCGTCAGCTACTGCCGCTAGTCAGGTGGTCCGGCACAGCGTAAACCGCTCCATCAGGAGCAGACGGACCGATTAAGGCAACAAGCCCTCCTGGTCCGCTCCCTCTCGCTCTGGCACCATCACGTCCTCTTTGCTCACGCCGAGTTGCAGTAGGGTCGTAGAGGCGACATACATCGAAGAATAGGTTCCCACGGTCACGCCCACTAGCAGCGCCACCGCGAAGCCAAAAATCATTTCTCCGCCGAATAAGGCCAGCGCAGCCAACACGAGTAGCGTGGTGAGTGACGTCACCAATGTTCTACCCAGTGTCTCAGTCAGCGAAATATTAATCACATCAATCGCTTCAGCCCGCCGGATTTTGCGCAGATTTTCTCTGATCCGATCGGACACGACGATCGTGTCGTTGAGCGAGTAACCCACGACTGCCAGCAACGCGGCAAGCACTGTGAGATCAAATTCTAGACCGGTTAGTGAAAAGAACCCCAAGGTCACAATCACATCATGGGCCAGTGCAAACACGGCACCCAATGCAAATTTTATCTGGAACCGAAAGGCGACATAAAGCATCACTAGACCCAGCGCAGTCAGCATGGCAATGCCGCCATCGTCCCTCAGCTCATCTCCTACTTGTGGCCCGACAAACTCAATGCGGCGCAATTCAATCGCCATGTCGGTGCTGCTGCGCAGCTTATCCACCATCAGCGCACCCTGCTCATCCGAATAACCGTCAGGCAAGCGCACCAATACATCTCGGTCGGTACCAAAACTGACCACAACGGCGCCGTCGTACCCCTCTTCTGCCAAGACAGATCGAATCGAACGTAGATCGGCGCTGTCGCTGTAAGCCACCTCGATCAGCGTACCGCCGGTAAAATCGAGACCCCAATTGAGCTGCTGCACGCTCAAAGAGACCACCGCCGTAGCAATGGCCAACCCCGATAAGGCGATGGCAATCCAGCGCCACTTCATGAAAGGAATTGGATTCATTCCGCTGCTCCCTGCCGCGCCACCTTGGTTCCGCCAACGCCCCCAATGGACAGTGCCTGCACTCTCCGCCCGCCGTAAAATAAATTAATCAGTGCTCTCGTTCCAATGATGGACGACAGCATCGAAGTAATAATCCCGACTGACAGCGTCACCGCAAACCCC
>CAJQKG010000254.1 GCA_905478845.1 uncultured Luminiphilus sp. | reverse complement strand
GGCTGACGCGCAAACGTGGCTCAACAGCACCGCGCAAGGATTGGCCACTCAGACAGCGGACCCCCTTGTCGGGCTGACGACTGCCGGTGATATCGGTAACTTCCTGCAGCAGAGCTTGCAGGGCGCGTTTTTCGACAGCTACGCGCACCACTTCATTGAAGACCGTGATACAGATCAGACCATTCCGGCGGTGTCGCTCAACTGGACACCAAGCGATGATCATCTGCTCTATGCCAGTTACTCAGAGGGCTTCAAGAGCGGTGGCTTCAACGCGGTCGATGATCAGAACCCGGTCTTTGTCGCTGCACCCACTGCAGAGTGTCCGGACCAGGCATGTCGCACCCAGCCGGGGACCGGTTTTGAGTACGATGACGAGACGGCCTGGTCTTTTGAATTAGGCGGCAAGCACACCTTCCTAGACGGACGTATGCGCGTGAACTGGGCTTACTTTAACAGCGAGTACGAGGACCAGCAGGTATCGACCTTCGTCGGGCTCGGGTTTGTTGTAACCAATGCCGCGAGCACCGAGATCCAGGGTTTTGAACTGGACGCAGCCTTCCAGGCTACCGAGAAGCTCCGCCTGAATCTCGCTTTGGGTACCGTTGATGGTGAATACGGTGTCTTTGAGGGTGCGGGCTGTACCGCTCAGCAGCAGGCGGAAATGGCGGCGCTGGGCACTTTGACACCGAGCTCTCCGGTGACCTCGGTAACAGTCGACGGTAGAACTTGCTCGCAGCGCTTCCTGGGCAATGGTGTTGCTTCCGGTCAATCGCAGGATCTCTCGGGTGTGCCAATCGGTGCGGCTGAGTGGTCGGGCTCCTTTGGCGCACAGTACATGCAGCCTGTCGGCTCCATGGTGTGGTTCACCGAGCTGGACGTTAACTTTACCGACGATTACTACATGACGGGTGATCTCGATGGTAACGACGTGCAGTCAGGTTACGAGTTCGTCAATCTTCGCACGGGTCTTCGTGGTGAGAACTGGATGCTGATGTTCTACGGCCGAAATATTGGCGACGAGCTCGTCGCAAGTGGAGCCGCTGATGTGCCCTTGGCGCGAGGCTCGCACTTCCAGTACCGCGCACGTGGCGAGGTCTGGGGTGTGCAGGCGGCCTGGGA
Source organism: uncultured Luminiphilus sp. (assembly GCA_905478845.1). GTDB lineage: Bacteria > Pseudomonadota > Gammaproteobacteria > Pseudomonadales > Halieaceae > Luminiphilus. Next base: position 11,992 of record CAJQKG010000254.1, on the reverse strand, counting down.
ATTTTAAACTCGGGTAGTGTGCTTGATGAGGAAGGCGGCCTAGGCCGCCTTTTTTTTCCCTGAATTTTCCCCCTAAGTTATGGCCCTGAAGTTTGTTCTTGAGTCGTATACCGCGTAAAAAAGACACCGATTCAGTGCATCGCAGCGCGTCGCTTGTTTTGACCGAAGCTAGTGAGGGGTTGCGCACAGCTTTGAAAAGAAAGTGGGAGTTAAGATGTCACTAACCGAGATTTGGGTCGATCGCAGCGATTATCGGCGCACTAAAACGCTCCACGGTGAAATACCGCAAGCGGGCGACGGGGAGATTGTCGTCGCTATTGATAAGTTCGCGCTCACGGCGAATAACGTGACCTATGCCGCCTCTGGAGACCTGGTCGGTTATTGGCAGTTTTACCCTACTGCTGAGGATCCTTGGGGCAAAGTCACAGTCTGGGGGATTGCCGAGGTCATCGACAGTCAGGCATCCGACATTAGCGTGGGGGAGCGCCTGTATGGCTTCTTTCCGATGAGCAGTCATTTGCTCATGGCCCCGGGTGAGATATCTGACAGCGGATTTATCGATGCGCTGGCGCACCGGCAGACATTGCCCAGTCTTTACAACCAGTACGCGCGCACCCAGTCCGAATCGCATGAGCTTCGAGAGATAGAAGATCAGCGTTGTATTTTTTTTCCTTTATTCATGACGGGCTTCGTCATTGCCGATTTGCTGTCGGATAACGACTGGTTCGGCGCAGAGCAGATTGTGGTGGGTTCGGCTTCCTCTAAGACGGGTTTTAGTGCTGCCGAGTTCATTAAACGGGCAGGCTTTGAGGGCAGCCTGGTGGGTTTGACGGGTTCGCAAAACGTATCTTTTGTGGAGACGCTGGGATGTTATGACAGTGTATTAGCGTATGCCGAGATGGATGCACTCGAGGATAAGGCAACGGTCTATATCGATATTGCGGGCGATGTGGCGGTGCGATCTCGTCTTCACCGTCACCTCGCGGATAACGCGCAACGAACCTTTTTGGTCGGCGCAACCCATTGGGATCAATTTGGCAAGTCCGTTGACGGCGGCGCATTACCCGGCGCCGAGCCCGAAATGTTCTTTGCGCCCGCCCAGATTGAAAAACGAAATGCTGAATGGGGGCGCGGCGTCATCATGCGTCAGGCCTACGCCGCCAGTATGCAGCTGCTACAAAGACTATCTCCCCTGCTCACCATAGAGCATCATGCGGGTGCAGAGGCCTGTGTGGCGCTGTGGCAGGCGCTATTGGATAATCAAGTGTCTGGGCAACGCGGTGTGATGATGACGCTGAGGTAAGATCAACCAGTCCCAACCGCTGTGCGACAAGGAGCAAGCAGATGCGTCCCGGCAAACAGTCATGAAAAAACTCATTTTTATTGCTCTCGCGGTGGCATTGCCGTGCTGCGTCGCCGCATTCGCTAGCCCATCGGAGGTCACGCTTTTCGGATGGCCTGCACTCTTGGTGTTGGCAGTGGGAGCCTACTGTTTGCAGTGGTTAGCTTTTATCCCAGCGCGACTGGCGGAGACCGAGCGATTTTATGATCTGACAGGATCTCTCACTTATGTGGTCATCACGCTGTCTGCGGTGGTGGTATCGCCTGCATCAACATGGCCCCAGTGGTTGGTTGCGGCGCTGGTGATTATTTGGGCGGGGCGACTAGGCCGTTTTTTATTCGAACGGATTCATCAGGCGGGTGGCGATCAACGCTTTGATCACATCAAGGTATCTTCTTCTCGTTTTTTGGTGGCGTGGACGCTACAGGGCGCTTGGGTGGTGATGACGAGTTGTGCGGCGATCACCGTCATTTTGAGCCCGGCTTACCCGCCAGTAGGGGTGATTTATGCAGTGGGTGCGATGTGTTGGTTGGTGGGCTTTACGGTGGAAGTGGTAGCCGATCGTCAGAAGTCACAGTTTCGTGCTGATCCGCGCAACGAGGGATCTTTTATCAACACGGGGTTGTGGGCGCGTTCGCGTCACCCTAACTATTTTGGCGAAATTTTGCTGTGGAGCGGTATCGCTGTGATGGCGGTACCGTACTTGTCGGGGGCACAGTGGGTTGTCTTATTGTCACCCCTATTCGTGTATGGACTGTTGACGCGCGTGAGCGGTATCCCGACCCTTGCCCGCCGGGGCCAGCAATTGTGGGGGGACGACCCTGCCTATCAATCTTACTTGGCGCAAACGCCAAAGCTGATACCACGGCTTTGACACAGTATGACTGCCGTAATTAAAGGGAAACACCTGATGAGTGCTGGCGTGATGCTTGATAGCCCACTTTCCACTGATGGTGGTATGGCAGCGTGAAGCGGGCGGCGTGTTGCACAATAGGAAGATGAGAATAATGGTAAACGCAGCACTCAATATGAATACCATCATCGCGCTAACGCGCAAGGTCATGCAGGTCACCGGCATCACTGTATTGCTGTGCCTGATCGCTCAGTTTGTTCAGGCAGAAGACGCTCTGGCAGGATTTTGGCAGCATGAGTCGGCCCCGGTCTGGCTAGCAATGCAGCCCGATGAGGGGGTGGGAATCATGGTACGCAATGATAATCGTCCGGATCGGGTTGGGTTTAAGGTGGTGACAAATCTCGCCGCGACTGGCGAGGCTAATCAGTGGTCCGGCCGGGTATTTGCCGCGCAGCTGGGTGAGTATCGCGACGCTACCATTACGCTGAAAAACGACGACCGAATGGCGTTTACCGTTAAAGTGGGGTTTATGCGCCGCACGGTAGAATGGCAACGGGTTGACGCGGTGCCTGCGGGGTCGCCCCCCAAGTAAACGCTGCGTCATAACAATGAAAATAACGATAAAAGGACCGAGCCTGTTACCTATTGTTACTGAGCTGAAAAAACGTTTCTGACAGCACAGCCGGAAGAGGCAAGGTTATGAGCACAATAATCAACAGACTGGCAGTTATGCTGTCATACAGAGAGGCATCATGATGAAACGGCTAGCGCTTTTGTTCGCTTTGCTGGCGTTGACCACCGCCTGTACCGAAGAGGTGGGGTTGATCGATGAAGATTCTAATTTTGGCGGTCGAGGCGGTGGCCGCAACACGGCGCTTGATCCGGTGATGGATATTGTCGATTTTACGCCGCCGCCGGCGAACCCATTGCGCAATGCCTATTTCGGCGACCTACACGTGCACACCGAGTACTCCTTCGACGCCTATAACTTCGGGACGACAGCAACGCCCTACGATGCCTATCGATTTGCACAAGGCGCATCGATCGAGCACCCCGGGGGATATCAAATTCAGATGGCCACGCCACTGGATTTCTACGCGGTCACAGATCACGCCATGTTTTTGGGTTTGGCGCTGGAGGCAGGCGATACCACGACGCCTTTTTCGCAGTACCCGGTCTCCCAGAATCTGCACAACCTGAATGCCGACGATAATAAAGGCGTGTGGAGCCTACTGAGTCGTATTACTAACTTTGCTGCTTTTATTCCCGATACATTAGCTGGGATTCTCGCCGGCGAGATCTCGGAGGAGATGGCAACCGGTGTGACGCGACGAGCCTGGGCAGATATCATCAATGCGGCCGAGCAATACAACGACCCCGGCCATTTCACCACCTTTGTTGCTTACGAATATACGTCCTCTACCGATGATGTCGGTAACCTGCATCGCAATGTCATTTTCAGAGGGTCGGATAAATTACCCGCAGTGCCCTTTTCCCGGCTGAACTCACAAAACCCGGAAGGCTTGTGGGATTGGATGGATACCCTGCGCGCTCAAGGTATCGAGAGCCTTGCGATCCCCCATAATTCAAATGGCTCCAATGGGCAGATGTTCAAGCTGGTGGATTGGGCGGGTAATCCAATGGACGATGCCTACGCCGATCAGCGCATGCGCAATGAGCCGATCGTAGAAATCACTCAAGTCAAAGGCACCTCGGATACGCATCCTTTGCTCTCACCCAATGATGAATGGGCGGATTTTGAAATCTATAATCTGCGGGTAGGGACGAGTTTGCCAAGCCAGCCGCAGGGTAGCTATGTGAGAGAGGCGCTGCGCCACGGTTTGATGTTGGCATCTCAAGGCGTCACAAACCCCTATCAGTTTGGGGTGGTGGCGGCGAGTGACACGCACGTCGCGGGCACCAGCGACGATGAAAAGACGTTTTTTTCTAAAGCCGGGTTACTGGATGCCTTTCCAGATCGTCGCGGTTCCGTACCCGTTGATCCGATCTACGGACTGATCGCAAAGTTTTTAGCACCGGATACCTTGACCGAGGTGGAGGGTAAGAATTACACCTATGGCGGTGGCTTTGAGAGCTGGAGCGCGTCGGGGGTGACGGGCGTGTGGGCCGAAGAAAATACCCGAGACGCGCTCTACGATGCGTTCCGACGCAAGGAAACCTTCGCCACCTCGGGCCCTCGAATGCGCGCGCGGTTTTTCGCTGGAACGGACTATGCCGACGAGATCATGACTGAGGAGTCGATGATCGAGAAGGCCTATGCTGGAGGTGTGCCTATGGGGAGTGACCTCATCACGGGCGGTCAGGCCCCCAGGTTTATCGCTTGGGCCAGTGCAGATCCTCGAGGAACGGCGTTACAGCGGCTGCAGGTCATAAAAGGGTGGGAGAAAAACGGTGAGACCTACGAAGCGGTCTACGATGTGGCCTGTTCTGATGGTTTGCTTCCTGATCCCGAGACGCATCGGTGTCCGGATAACGGTGCCAGGGTGAACCTTGCCGACTGCAGCATCACCGAGGGTGTTGGTGCTACTGAATTGAAGGCTCTTTGGCAGGACCCAGATTATGATTCGGACAGCCATGCCTTCTATTACTTGCGCGCATTAGAGAATCCAACGTGTCGCTGGTCGACTTGGGATGCGCTGCGCGCAGGTGTTGAACCGAGGCCAGATTTGCACACGACGCTTCAGGAGCGCGTGTGGAGTTCACCGATTTGGGTGCGATGAGCGAGTTGTCAGCAGCGCTCCAATAGCAGCGCGCTGCCGCTACCGGCGGCGCCACTCGCCGCGACAATGCCAGTCGTTAATTGTTGCCGTTGCAGCTCATCAATCAGCGTGCCTGTCATGATGGCGCCTGTCGCACCCATAGGGTGTCCGAGGGCAATCACACCCCCATTTACATTGAGCTTGTCGATATCGATCTCTAAGGCATGGCGTGCCTTTAAGATGGTCGCTGCAAATGCTTCGTGAATCTCGAATAGGTCGATACGGTGTGCTGAGCGCTGCTGCTCTTGCAGTAGTTTTTGCGCGGCAGTGACGCAGCCACTGACAACCTCTAAGGGTTCGGCGCACGCAGTGGTGCTGCTGATCAATCGCGCTTTGGGTTCGATGCCCAGTGTTTTTCCCAACTGTTCATCGCCCAATAAGACCAGCGCGGCGGCATCACACATGGCCGGGGAGTTGCCTGCGGTATGTACGTGCTGAATGGCAGTAAGCGCCGGGAATCGTTCAAGCTGCGCTTGATCAGCTCCGGCTGCACCGAGTGCGGCAAACGCCGGTGGCAGCGCAGCGAGGTTTTCGGGGGTCAGTTCCCGGCGAACACATTCGTCTTGATCGATCCAACCGCGCGAGGTTTCTATCGCAATAATTGACCTAAAGCGTTCTTCGCGTTGCGCCTGTGCTGCGCGTTGTTGGCTTTGATGGGCGACCGCGTCACAGGCTTCACGAGAGACACCGAGCCGCGTGGCGATTAAGTCGGCTCCACTGCCCATTAAGAGCATTTGGTGGGCGAGTGCGTAATCTGGATCGTTAAAGACGCGGGCGTGGTCTGACAGCATCGGCACGCGAGACATCATTTCGATACCTCCCGCCACCATGGCAGTGCTTTGCCCCGCAGCAATTTTTAAACCCGCTAGAGCAATAGCGTCGACGCTCGATGAACAGAATCGATGCACCGTGAGTCCGGCGACGCTCTCAGGCCAACCTGCATAAAGCACCGACGTCTTGGCGATATTGGCCGCCTGTTCCCCATATTGGGTGACGCACCCTAAGATGACCTCCGTAATGACGTTGAGGTCCAGTTGATTGCGCGACGCCAGGGCGTCATAAAGTGGTTTGAGTAGTTCAGATGGCGTGAGTTCATGTAGGCCACCATCGGGCTTGGCTTTCGTCCGGGCACTGCGAATCGCATCGTAGATAAAGACCTGTTTCACTGACCGACGCCGACGACAAAGCTGGCACAGGTCGTGGTGCTGCCCCCCACATTAAACGTCATCATGTTCTCGGCCTTGGGGAGCTGATAAGCCCCAGCCTGACCGGAGACCTGGCGGGCACAGTCCAGCACCATGCGAACGCCAGTGGCGCCCACCGGATGACCCAGCCCAATCAGACCGCCACTTGGATTGATAGGAAAGTCACCATCGCGGGTAATACGACCCTCGTCTATGGCCTGCCAACTGGCGCCTGGAGCAGTCAAACCGCTGTGATCGATGGCCATGTATTCTGTAATCGTGAAACAGTCATGGGTTTCCAGACCGTCGAGATCGGTAATCTGCTGCATCCCGGCTCGTGTTCGCGCATCCGTTAGGGTTTGCGCCGCATGAGGAAAGATAAGTGGCTGGTCTTTTGATGCGGTGAGTTTGGTCTCTAGCAAAATGGGCGCAGACCGGTGCCCCCATCCTTTAATTCTTGGGACATCATTTAAGGGCCTGCCCTGTGTCTGGCTGTGTGCTTTTGCAAAGCGTTCACTGGCTAAAATGAGGCAAGCTGCACCGTCAGTGATTTGACCGCAATCGAGTTTGCGTACCCGACCCTCTATCGAGGGATTGAGCGCTGGATCATGGCCAAAGCTTCCCTCGGCAAATGCCCACTGCCGAGTTTGCGCACGAGGGTTGTGACGGGCATTGCCAAAATTAATTTCTGCGATACGGGTCAGTGGGTCATCAGAAATGCCATAACGCGCGTCATACTCTTGAGTAAGGCGATCAAACAGAAAGGGCCACGGAAAATCACAATCGCTTGCCTCATGGCCTTGCCAAGCCGCCGCACCGAGATAATCCGCACCGGTGCGGCCATCCACGTTGCGCATTAACTCGAGGCCGACAACACAGGCGACGTCGTAATGGCCCGACTCAATGTCGCGCATGGCAGCGAGAATCGCCATGGAGCCTGATGCACAAGCTGCCTCGTGGCGAGCGGTCGGTAGATGGCCTAGTTCGGGGTAAACCTGCCCAAAAAAACCGCCTAAAAGCCCCTGCCGAGTGAACAGGTCGCCCACGAAATTACCAACATGACCGACTTCGATCTGTGACGGTTCAATGCCGGTATCGTGAACGGCTGTTTGCAGGGCGTCAGAAAACAGATCATAAATCTCATGGCCTTCCCGGGCCCAATTACGGGCAAAGTCGGTTTGGCTTCCTCCGAGGATGTAAATGGGCTGATGCATCAGGTGCTCTCCTTATCACTACTGCCCAACGCGGGTAGTTCGGTGTGGATGGCTGCGCTTATGGGGTCATGAGCCTGTGCCGTGACAAATTGGGTTCGCCGTAACGACGGCCGTCGATGCCCTCTTTTACAGAACGGCACCTTAATCAGCGCAGTGGGCGGCTCAAGCGCACTCACCATGCCCGCTCTGTTCCTGGACAAAATGCTAACTGGATGCGATGGAGGCAATCTCGGTTCGGCAGCCCCAGCGCACCATACAGAGGCATCTGGGATAGCAATAAGTTCAAAGGGATTCGTAGCGTAGACATGTGTCAGCCATCCAAGTTCATGTTGTGATCCTAGGACGCACATGGGTGGAGCGCAAGCGCTGGAATGCTTTCCACACGGGGGGATGTTCAAAGGACTCACGAACGAGTGACGTAGGCTATTTCAGGACGTTGCGGAGACTCATTTTTCCTTGTTACTCTGGATGCTTACTAACCGCATGCGAGCATCGCGCGGAGACCACATAATGAATCAAGCGTTGCGCTTATCCACGTTTCCAGTGACCGAGGAGTGTATTGGTGATGTCGCCGATTTTGAGCACACTCAGCCGTGGATTTATGGCATTGATAATCCGTATTTACACGGGGCTTATGCGCCGACGACACTAGAGCTGTCGGAGTCCGGTCTGACGGTCGAAGGTGAAATCCCAGCTGACCTGGTGGGAACTTATTTCCGTAACGGGCCGAACCCCATTCACCGACCGGGTAATCGCTATCATCCCTTTGATGGCGATGGCATGGTCCATGCAGTGTCTTTTGTCGAGGGAGCGGCCAGTTACCGCAATCGATATATTGATACGGTGGCGCTGACTGCTGAGCGCGCAGTGGGACAGTCAACCTCTAATGGTGTCATGGGCCCCTTCGATTTTGAGACCTCTCAATTCGGTATCAAAGACACGTCCAATACCGATCTTTTTTACTATGCAGGAAGTCTCATGACCTTGTGGTACAACGCAGGGCATCCTTACCGGCTAGATCCCCACACGCTGGAGACGACCGGCTATTTTGAGCTTGAAGGGCGTTCTCAGCGGAGACTGTCTGCGCATTCAAAAGTCGACTGGACCACTGGCGAACTATTATTTTTTGACTACGGTGATGAACCGCCCTATATGACTTACGGCGTGGCTGACCCGTCGGGTAAGCTGCAACATGAAGTGGCGATTGATCTGCCTGGTCCGCGTCTACCTCATGATATTGGTTTCACGCCCAACTACACTATCTTGCACGACCTGCCGTTTTTTCATGATCCTAAAGTATTGCAGCAACACCATTTACGGGTCCTCACATTCCACCGCGACATTCCCACCCGTTTTGGATTGATCCCGCGGCATGGTCGGGGTGAGGACATCCGCTGGTTTGAATGTGAGCCTTGTTACATTTTGCACGTGAGTAATAGTTGGGAAGAGGGCGATTGGGTGGTGATGGATGGGTGTCGGTCTAGAAATCCCATGCCAGCGGTGTCTAGTGGTGAGGGCGAGCTGTCGCACATGCTCGCCTATATGCGACTCGAGGCGAACAATTATCGTTGGCGCTTCAATCTCAGAACGGGCGAGGTCCGCGAGGGTGATATTGACGACCTCAATACTGAGTTTAATAAAGCAAATCCACTCTACGCAGGTATTAAGGGCCGCTATGCCTACCATCAGCGCATCCCTCTGCTCGCAGAGGGCGGGCACACTTTGCGATTTAACGGCTTAGTCAAATATGACAATGAGACCGGTACGCGGCAGCAATGGGATTACGGAGCAGGCGTTTTTGGCAGTGAGGCGGTCTTTGCCCCAAGACAGGGAGCAACAAGAGCGGACGCCGAGGATGATGGCTATGTCATTACCCTCGTCACTGACTCTCAAGACTGGGCTTCTCATTGCCTTGTGTTTGATGCCACCGATGTGAACGCGGGCCCAGTGGCGCGGATTAGCTTGCCGCAACGGGTACCGTTTGGATTCCACGCCAGCTGGGCACCGGGTATCTGACTACCGATGGGGATTGTGACGGCTAGATTTTGATCAATACCAGCATTGCGACCAGCACCATCAAACCCGCTGCGACTTTGTTCAGCGTCGCCAGGTGTTTTTCGCTGCTCAAGAGTCGACGTACGCCACTCCCGCCGCTCGCGTAAAGACTCATTGATAAAAACTCTGAGGGCAGAATCACACCGAGAAAGACCATTAACTGCTGAGGCAGCGTTTCACTCGGTGACATGAACCCTGGGAGGAGTGCGATCATAAATCCCCAGCCTTTTGGATTCATCACTGCGGTGGTATATCCCAGTGCCAGCAATGCAGTTGGTGTCACTCGGGGCTGCCCTTCGCCTTGCTCAAATCGAGCCGGTGCCGTCCAAAGACGATACGCCACCCACAATAGATAGGTTCCGCCGATCAGCGCCAGCAGGTTGAAATAGGCCTTAGGGAGCGCTTGGATCCAACCGAGTAACACAACGCAAGTGACGACGACGGTGGCCACGCCGGCAAGTTCTCCCCACATCATCCAGAGCGTGTGGCGGTAGCCCTGCGATAGACCGACCGTAAAGGCCAATGTCATACACATGCCGGGTGTCAGCGAAATAGCGGCAATTGTCGGGATAAAAATCCAGAGCAGATCAGTACTCATGCTTTAGCGCTCGTTGTCGAGTTGTCGCAGAGACTTAGTGTCGAATCGCGTCAGCGAGTCGACGATACCCTGCGCCCATCGGTTCGATGACCGACAGGTCTCGCTCTCGCAGCCGCGGTGCAATGGGGTACATACAGGTACACCCTAAAACCACCGCGCTATCGGGGTGGCGTGCATTGACGCGTTGAATGGCAGCGGTGATCTTATCCAGTGTCGTGATTCCGCAGGCTTGTACCGTTGCCATCGCCTCCAGCGGGCCGGATGAGGTGGCTAGTAGCGTATCGTCAGACAAGTGCACGATCTCATCGCAGTATTGCGTCAGCTTGCTGTCAGCGAGCATTGCGTCATAAATGAAGCGCATTGCAGGTGGCCAGAGCGTTACGATGCTAAAACGACTCGCGAATGTTAATGCGTATTGGAGAGCGCCTGATCCCGCCCCCATCACAGGGATCGATAGCACTTGATTGAGTGCACTGAGGCCATAGTCTCCAACGGTATTAATATAAACCGCATCGGCGCCCGCATCAGCCGCTTCAATGCCGGCTGCCAAATAAGCCTGTTCACAGATCAGTCGATCATCTGGTGTGAGAGGAAAAGGGGCTTCCGGGACTGGCAATAAAGTCGTCTCGATGCCACTCATCTGCAGCGGGACCGGCACAGCGGCGTCATCGAGTATTGGGGTTGCATCGCCAGAACCCAGCACCGCAATACGGATCGAACTCATGCGGCACCTCTCCTCGTTGCTACGTCGTTGATTGAGACAGCGAGATAGCCGCTGGTTATCGTCCTGAAGGTGACTCCCGTTGACTGCCAGCGCTCGTCTGCGCCCGCTAGTGACCGACGTCATTACGGGAGCAATATAGCATTAGCAGCGTGCTATCCCGAGACCCATGAACGCTGTCAGAGGATGGCGTCACCTATTATGTGAAATCCACTGGTTTTGTGACAGCCACTGGGGCTAGGTTTGATGTGGCTGGACTCGCGTAGTGGGTTCGTCTTTGGTGTGTCGCTGGGACGGCGCTTAGTGCCTGACCAAAAGGACTAATAACGCTAACAACTGAACCATGTTGATGCCAACCGACCAACGATGCAGGTGAGCAAACGCTTGTCCCGCGTCGGCATCGCCGCCGAGCTCAGCGTCGCGGAGTCGGTTAATCCGCGGCACTAGGACTTGCCGCACCCAACCAGTAGAGCCGGCGATAATGAAACAGGTCGCGGCAGCCAGTGGCGAAGTCATGGCAAAGCAGAGCCCTGCGATTCCCGCCCCGAGGATGAGTGCCAGGTAGTAACGAGGAAACAGGCGCCGTAAAAACTGGCCCGCCTCGGCTTCTGGAAGGCTCTGGAACACAGTGGGCGCGATGCCTGCTGCAAAAAACACCATGCTGCCTAAGGTGGCTGCCACAACGTATAACGCAATTGTTTCCACTCACCGCTCCTTACTTTGATCGTTGCTTGTACTGGGTGGGGCAGTAGCCTCTTAACACCGTTGGGTCGCGTCGCTGGGCGTGTTTAGTGCTTCGACCTGAGACGCGTTGCCGCCAATTACGAAAGGCGCGGGGCTTTAGCTCGGAGCGCATTAATGTAATCACAGCCGCTTCTGTCAGACCATAAAGCGTTTTGATGGCCTCGAAGGGAGTGCGGTCCTCCCACGCCATCTCGATAATACGAGAGACGTCAGGTGGCGCTATCTGTGGCGATGGCGTGTTCATAATGCCCGTTCAGATCGTTTTGACAGAGCCGGCACTCTAGCGAATCTGTCTGCGGAAAGAAGGTGATAAACGGATCGACCTCCTGCGACCGGAATAACCCTCTCTGTACCATTGACGAATACCATTGCCGCGCCTACGGTGAAATCACGAGCGGTGAGGCAAAACGATGCGGGTGTTAGTGGCAGGTGCTACGGGTTACATGGGAGCAGCGGTTCTGCGAGAACTGGTGGCGCGTCGTGTCGATGTTGTGGCGCTGG
>CAJQKG010000253.1 GCA_905478845.1 uncultured Luminiphilus sp. | reverse complement strand
AATAACCACAAAAGGAGTAAGCCAAGTGGCTATAGGACTCGAAGAGAAGAAAGCAATTGTTGCTGAAGTCAACGAGACAGCCGCCAGTGCACTTTCGCTTGTAATCGCCGACGCGCGCGGTGTTGCATCGAATGACATGACTGCTCTGCGTGCTTCTGCTCGCGAAAACCGTATCGATCTGAGGATGGTACGGAATACGCTAGCAAGACGTGCGCTGGAAGGAACGGAGTACGAGTGTGTCACCGACACGCTCACCGGGCCTTCGCTGTTTGGATTTTCTATGGAAGATCCAGGCGCTGCAGCACGATTGTTCAAAGATTTTGCCTCTGACAATGACAAGTTCGAGGTAAAGGCACTGTCGGTGAGCGGGCAACTGCTCGGAGCCGATCAAATCGATGTGTTGGCCAAGCTACCCACTAGGGAGCAAGGTCTGGCGATCTTGATGAGTGTGATGAAAGCACCGATCGAGAAGCTCACTCGCACAACGAATGATGTTCCAGGCAGGCTGGTCCGCGTGATGGCGGCAGTTAGCGATCAAAAACAGCAGGCGGCCTAATCCGGTCCGACCTGACCCTGTAATTATTTAACGGAGAGTAAGACATGGCACTTTCAACAGACGAAATTCTCGACGCAATCGCCGAGATGAGCGTAATGGACATCGTAACTTTAGTGGAAGCGATGGAAGAAAAGTTTGGCGTATCGGCTGCAGCAGCAGTTGCCGTTGCAGCGCCTGCAGCCGGCGGTGACGCAGGTGGTGCAGCCGCTGAAGAGCAAACTGAGTTTGATGTCATTCTGACTTCAGGCGGAGACAAGAAAGTTAACGTCATTAAAGTGGTTCGCTCGGTGACAGGTCTTGGCCTGAAGGAAGCGAAAGCGGTCGTTGACGGTGCACCTGGGCCGGTCAAAGAAGGCGCAACCAAAGACGAAGCGGAAGATATCAAGAAGCAGATTGAAGAAGCAGGCGGCGCAGCTGAACTCAAGTAATTGATGTCGTTGTTTGAAGCACCGTAACAGGCTGGGGCGTTTTATGCGCCTCGGCCTCTTCCCGGTTAAGCAACCGGTTTTTGATTATTGATGGTGTGCATTGTGGTCGGACAATGCAGATCGTAGGGGAGTATTGATGGCTTACTCGTATACGGAAAAGAAACGCATTCGCAAGGATTTCGGTTCGTTGCCCAAGGTAATGGATATTCCTTACCTGTTGGCGATTCAATTGGATTCCTATAGCAAGTTTACCCAAGACGGCGTAGCGGTTGAGGATCGTGCGGAGAGTGGCTTGCATGCCGCTTTTAAGTCGGTCTTCCCGATCGCGAGTTACAGCGGTAGTGCTGCGCTCGAATATGTCGATTACGCTTTGGGTGAGCCGGTATTCGACGTCGAAGAATGTGTATTGCGCGGCACCACCTATGCCTGCGCTCTGCGAGTAAAGGTCCGACTGATTATCTACGATAAGGAATCATCGTCGAAGTCGATCAAAGACATTAAAGAGCAGGACGTCTACATGGGGGAGATCCCCCTCATGACGCAGAATGGTACGTTTGTCATCAACGGTACCGAGCGTGTCATCGTCTCTCAGCTGCACCGTTCCCCTGGTGTTTTCTTTGATCATGATCGCGGCAAAACGCACTCATCGGGCAAGCTCCTGTATAGCGCCCGTGTGATTCCTTACCGTGGTTCGTGGTTGGATTTTGAATTCGACCCAAAAGATATGGTTTATGTGCGAATCGACCGTCGCCGTAAGCTACCCGCAACGGTGTTGCTACGCGCCTTGGGTTATGACTCTGAAGGGATCCTAGAGATCTTTTACGAGACCACGACCTTTCAGCTAGGAGATGAAAACTCCGCGACCATGACTTTGGTGCCCAAGCGCCTGCAAGGCGACATGGCTGCGTTTGACATTATGGCGGGGAAGAAACTGATTGTTGAGCGTGGCAGGCGCATTACCGCTCGCCATATCCGTCAGTTAGATGACGCAAAAATAGAGCTGCTGTCTGTGCCCGAGGAATACCTCGAGGGCCGTCGGCTGTCTAAGAATATTGTTGATACCAAAACCGGTGAGGTGTTGGCGGAATGTAACGCTGAGATCACCGCTGCGCTGCTCGCTGAGCTGCGCGAAAACGCGGTAGAGACCATCGATACGATCTATACCAACGAGTACGATTGTGGTCCCTTTGTCTCTGACACCCTGGCGGTAGATGGGACCCGAAGTGTCCTCGAGGCACTGGTCGAGATCTATCGCATGATGCGTCCTGGCGAGCCACCGACGAAGGAATCGGCTGAAAATTTGTTCCAGAACTTATTTTTCTCTCCTGAGCGGTACGACCTGTCGACCGTGGGGCGAATGAAGTTTAATCGCCGCCTCGGACGAGAAGACAAGCTCGGTTCAGCCACCCTTGATAAAGACGATATCGTCGATGTGATGCGCGCGCTGGTGGGCATTCGAAACGGTAAAGGCGTGGTGGATGATATTGATCATCTGGGTAACCGTCGCGTTCGATCGATTGGCGAGATGGCTGAGAATCAATTCCGAGTGGGTCTGGTGCGGGTAGAGCGCGCCGTTAAAGAGCGCCTCTCGATGGCTGAGAGCGAAGGCCTCATGCCGCAAGACTTGATCAATGCCAAGCCCGTCTCGGCGGCGGTAAAGGAGTTCTTCGGATCCAGTCAGTTGTCGCAATTTATGGACCAGAATAATCCGCTGTCCGAGGTGACTCACAAGCGCCGCGTCTCAGCGCTTGGGCCAGGTGGTCTGACCCGAGAGCGTGCTGGTTTTGAGGTGCGCGACGTGCATCCTACCCATTATGGGCGAGTGTGCCCCATTGAAACCCCTGAGGGTCCGAATATCGGGCTGATCAATTCGCTTGCGACGTATGCCCGCACGAACGAATACGGCTTTTTGGAGTCGCCCTACCGCAAGGTGATCAAGGGCGTCGTATCAGATGATATTGAGTATTTGTCTGCCATTAACGAAGCCGAGTACGTGATTGCGCAGGCCTCGGCCCCGCTCGATACCAAGAACCGCTTTGTGGAAGACCTGATTAACGTGCGCCACATGAACGAATTCACCGTGAAAACCGCGGCTGACGTTCAGTACATGGACGTATCACCCAAGCAGGTGGTCTCGATCGCTGCGGCGTTGATCCCGTTTCTTGAGCACGATGATGCCAACCGTGCCTTGATGGGTTCCAACATGCAGCGTCAGGCGGTACCGACGCTGAAAGCTGACAAGCCCTTAGTGGGCACCGGGATGGAGCGTTATGTGGCTTCTGATTCCGGTGTGTGCAAAGTGGCGGCGCGCGGCGGCGTGATTGACTCGGTCGATGCGAGCCGTATTGTGGTGCGGGTGAATGCCAAAGAGGTGGGGATCGATGATTCTCCCGTCGACATTTATAACCTCACTAAATACAAGCGATCTAACCAGAATACCTG
>CAJQKG010000252.1 GCA_905478845.1 uncultured Luminiphilus sp. | reverse complement strand
GTCGCTCTAGAGTTATTCTGATCAAAGCCGTCACATGCCTAGCAAACCAGAGAAGGGACCGGTTGTTACCGGCGTTTGTCGCGTGCCAAATCGTATTCGTGGCACTACCGGCGGACAATGATCGATCTACATCGAAGGATCAGGAACGCAATCTAGAACGAACAAGCTAGAACGAACAATCTAGAACGAACAAGCTAGAACGAACAAGCTAGGCATAACGCGTCAGGATGATGGGTGCCCGTTGGCGATCGGTTCTTGTCAGCCGCTGTTAAATGCAGGTCGGGTGCCATTATCCGGTTGTCCGCTCACCAGTGTGCGAGGGGGCGGCGCTACTGAGGTGTGACGACACCCTGAGCGGCGCGGCGTTGCCGATTGCGACTGCAGCGACGTGAGCAGTACACTATTTTTTCCCATTGATGCTTCCATCGGGCGCGCCACGTAAAGGGGCGTTCGCAAACGGGGCAGATTTTAGTGGGCAAGTCAGACTTTTTGCGATGCGCCATCAGCGAGGCTCGGTAATGGGCCAATCGGCACCGTCGAGTACATGCTCAGGCTGGGGGGGTCTGAATCCGCCCCACTTCTGGGTAAACACGCCGTTGGGGTCATGTTGCGCAGTTTGTTTTTCAAGATTGAAATGCCGCCCACCGCGCGGGTCACTGCCCACGCCCGCTAGATACTGCCAATTACCATAATTACTCCCGACGTCGTAATCGATCAGCTGTTGCTCGAAAAATGCCGCCCCATAGCGCCAGTCGAGCCCAAGCTCATTGACTAGGCAGGAGGCGGCGATTTGCCGGCCTCGATTGCTCATCCAGCCGGTCGCAGTGAGTTGGCGCATCAGCGCATTGACTAGGGGGAAATCGGTATCGCCTGCACACCAACGCGCAAAGCTTCGGGGTTCAAAGGTGGTCAGTAATCGCCGCTCAGATCGGCCGCCTTGCCGAAAGAGCAGGTGGCCATCGATCACGGCCCGCCAGTGGAAAAACTCGCGCCACAATAATTCGAAATATAACCAGTAAGTCGACTCATTGCTCACGTGTGCTCGCTCGTAACGAAAAATAGCCTCCGCAACCTCTCGGACCGATAAGTTACCGTTGGCCAGCCACGGCGATAAGGTGCTCGATCCCGAGAGTCCGTCTAAGTCATTGCGAGTCTGTTTGTACTCTGCAATCCCATGCTGCTGAAATAAAAATTGCTCAAGGCGCCGTAATCCAGCGGCCCTGCCGCCGGGCAGGGGGAGCCCAGGGTGTGGCGTAGCCGCTGCCTTGGGTATCGCATCAAATTGCGCCGCGGGCGGTGGTGGCAGTGCTTGGGGTGCTGGGAGCGCTGGGGTGATGGCCAAGGCCTCTACCTTGCGACGAAATGGCGAGAAGGTGTCCGGGAACTCATCCAGTGAAAAGGGGAATTGCGCTGGTTGAAACAGGTGGTTCCCCGGCTGCGTCGTGACGGGAATCTCTAGCTTACTGCGGAGGTGGTTGAGTGCTTGCGATTCGTGCCAACCGGGGGTGGATTCTGTTACCAGATGATCAATCTTAAAGCGCTCGATGACGGCGGGCAGCACCAGTTCAGGTGACCCCTCGAGCACCATTAAATCCTGACCGAGGGATTGCAGCTGTTCCCGCAGCGCTTGCAGTGACTCCCGCAGAAAGCGGTCTCGCTGCGCGCCAAGGCCGACCAAATTGCACCAGGGGCGCGGTTTGGGGAGCAAATAAATGCAGAGCAGCGAATCAGCAGTGAGAGTGCTGCTCAAGGTTGGATTGTCGTCCAGACGAAGATCGTTCTGGAACCAATGTAGGTAGCGCATGGGAACTCGGACACGGGCAATGTATTTGGTGTACGCTCAGGCCGTGGCGACGGATTGACGGTGGGGCGACATCGCTATCGCGACACAGTCATCAAGGTTCAGCGCAAACGTTGTGATTGCTTTCGTTGAGTGCCAATCGGGTTACATCATGATCGAACCATCCCTGAGTATTGAGTCCTTACAGGCCCACGCCGCCAGCGAGTTGAATCAATGGACGGGATCGGCTGCGCGTTGGTCGGCTGCGGCGCCCGGTCGTGTGAATGTCATCGGTGAGCATACTGACTATAACGGCGGCTGGGTGTTGCCCATGGCCATTGATCGTCACACGGTATTGGTCGCTGCTCCTGGGTTGGTGGCGGGTCGTCTCCGGGTTCGAAGCCTGTCATTGGGCGAGCAAAGTGCCGTGTCGTTGTCGCGCCTATCGGATCTGAGTGATGACAAGTGGATGCGATACCTTCAGGGAGTCTTGGTGGAGTACGCCAACCGGCAGATCGTGTGCCCACCGCTGGATATTGTGGTTGCCTCGAATGTCCCCGTTGGCGGGGGATTATCGAGCAGTGCGGCGCTCGAGTTATCAATGGCACATTTGATCGAGGCGGTGACAGAGACCACGTTGTCTTCGTCGGAGCGCATTCGTGCGGCGGTTTCAGCAGAGCGGGAAGGCGCAGGAGTCCCCTGCGGTGTGATGGATCAAACCATCGTGGAGCAGGGACAGCAGGGCTGTGTGTTGTTGCTGGACTGTGCTGAGGAGCTCATCTCATCCATCATTCCTTGCGATGACCCGCAGATCGCTTGGCTGGTCATCCACTCTGGCGTCTCGCATGATTTGGCCGATGGCGCTTACGCGCAGCGTCGCGCTGAGTGTGAAATGATCTGCGAAGCCTTACAGGTGGGCAGTTTGCGTGACGTGACACCAGAGATGATCACCACCTTAACGCCTGATTTGCCGGCACCATCACCGGCATCACCACCGGCAGCATCACCGATACAGTCACCGGCGGTATCACCGATACAATCATCGACACCATCACCGATACACTCTTCCTCACAAGAGCTGCTTGACGAGGTACTGCTTCGGCGTGCGCGGCACGTGGTGACTGAGAATCAGCGCGTATTGGCCGCAGCGGAGGCGCTGAAAACCGCCAATTGGTCG
>CAJQKG010000251.1 GCA_905478845.1 uncultured Luminiphilus sp. | reverse complement strand
TAGCCGTAGGCCGAGGGGCAGGTAGTTTGGGTGCCCGCGCCGGTGAAGTCGTCGCCGACGGCATAATCACTCAAATCAACATAGAGGCGACGTGCGTCGATGGCCCCGACTAGCTTTTCCTCCGCCTGATCGAACAACATTTGCGCAACCACCAGCTGGCGCTGACCCATGATAGCCGTGGTCTCAACATCGGTTTCACCGGGGCCGGTATTGTCGAGGTTGGTATTGGGTGTGACATCTCCCGGATCGGACTGGGCGAACGCGGCCACAAACTCGTCGGTTGATGCGTAGCGAGTGCCTTCGCTTTTCTCCATTTGCAGCGAGGCATAACCTTTGTGGTCGCCAGAAATAAGGCGGTTGTAATAGTTCATCGCCGTGGGGTGCAAGGCGTACCAATTGATCATGCCCAGCGTACCGTCACGGCCCACGAACTTGAGCAAGGTCATCGCTGTATTGGTATTGTCGCCATAGCGATCGCGCTCGCTCTGGGGATTTTCCTGATAAGCAATCGCCGACCGGTTCACGCCCGCGTCTGCCACACGGCCCGTATTGATCAAGATGTTACCGGGCTGCAAATCCTCGTGTGCCTGCACGATGGAGGCGGTAATACCGGCGACAATCGCGTCAAAGTGCTCAGGGTAATGCCCCCCATCGAGGCCGGTGTCTGTGCGCGACTGCCAATAGCCGCTGGGGCCGGCATGGGTATGCGTGGCACTGATGATCACATTATCGAGGGTGTAGACTTTTCCGTAGCGCAGCTGCAAACGCTCCACGACTTCCAGCGTCATATGATGGTCTATGCTGCCTAAATCAGCGCTGACAAACACGATCCTGTGTGCCGCATCACTGGCCTGCACGGTAATGAACGCGCGCGACCGCTGGCGAATGTGGATTCCCTCACTGATTTGATCGGGCCGGCCAAACCCCCACAAAGGCATACCCACTGCTGGACCGGTAATATCCGTCATACCCCGTCCAATCAGGTAGGGCGTTTGTGCGTGGTGCGGTTGCTGCCCTAGCACCGGCTCCGGTAAAGCCAACACGCAAAGCATTGTGAGACCCACGCCGAGATGCAAGGACCCCAGCCATCGGCTTACGGCGCCGCGAATGGCCATCCTAATCCGTCATCGCTTATGAGATGCCTCTTGAGCACGGATAAAAGTCGCCACGGCCTCGGCACAGATTTCGGGTGACTCGAGGGGCAGCAGATGGCCACCCAGCAGCGACGCGGTAGTCAGCCGGCTATTCAGTCCATTAAGCCAAGACAAGGTCTCTGACGTCAGTATTTGCGACTGCTCACCTGCAATGATTAATGTGGGGCATTGCAGTGCCTTTAATGCTGGACGAATACGAGGCACCGATCGATACACACACGCCTCCCACGCTCCGCTGTAGCGCAAGTGCTCGCGACCATCGGAGCCCAGCTGATGCCCCGCCTTTACATAATCCATCAGCACCTCATCGCTGAGACTACTGAATACGCGTTTACCCCGATAAAAATCGAACGCCACCGATTGACTGTCAAAATCGTGCGGGCGTGCCAAGGCGCGCTTTACGATTGGGACCGCGTCGGGTTTAAACCAACTCACCACCCGCGACCAAAACCACAATTTTGTCCGCGGTAAGACCGGATCGAGTCCAATCAGGCCACTGAATAAATCCGGTCTTTTAGCGGCCGCCAGCACCCCAGTGGCACCTCCCATCGAATGGCCCACCAACCAAACCGGCCCGAGGGATTCGCGCTCAATGCGTTGAATCAGATCATTGGCATACTCGTGCCACGAGAGAAAAATGGGCGCCGGCTGGTCCGTCGTCAGCGGGCGATGCGCATGGCTCACGACCGGCGCATCCATCGTCTCTTCTAGGGCTTCGAGTAGTACACGGTAAGACCCCGGGGGGTAACCGTTAGCGTGGGAGAACATCAGCGTCATCGGGCTATTATGAGCGATGACGGTCGCTAACGGCACCTTTTAGCTACTTCTTAGCTACTTCTTAGCCACTTCTTAAGCACTTCTCTTGCTTTAGCACTTGTTGAGTGCCTCTTAACGCCCTTTTGAATGCCTCGAACAGCGACTAGAGCTTGGAAAACTCTCGATTCAGATCGTACTGCCGCGACGTCACGTACCGCTCCATCGCTTCCACGCGGGTCACCGCTGCCGCCATTCGGCCTTGGACTTTTTTCATTCGCTCACTGGGGGCGTCGGTATAACGGAACGGGGTTTTACGGCGATAAGCGTGACGATTCTCATCGTACTCCATCTCAACCTCTGCGCGGTTTGCCGCAGATTCAGACCAACGTGATGGCGCAGGAGCAATAGCCACCCAGGCCAATACGTACAGCCAAAATGCCAGTGCACCCGTGAACATCAACAGCGCAACCGCTGCCAAGCGGACCACCCAATTAGGCACATCCCAATAACTCGCTAGGCCCGAACAAAGACCGGCGATCCAGCCTCCCGATCGTTTTCGATACAGCCCCATCCCCCAGCCGCCGGCACGATTTTCGCTAAACGTTTTTCGATCGTGATCGCTCATACTCCCTTCTCCTCGTTCGCTTGACGGTCCTGCTGCTGACGCCAATCGGGATGATCCGCCTCTAAAATAGACTCCAGTGATTCGATCCGATCCGCTAATTGATCCACCGCGACGAGCATTGCCTCGAGCGATTGTCGATCTTCCTCAGTCAAGGATCGACTCGACCGGTTGAGACTGCGGTAATGCATGACGATCCACGTGGGCGCCACAATCAACATGAACAAAATCATGGGCACCAATAACATCTGGAACAGATCCATCTTATCTCCTTACTGAGCGCACACCGCGCAATAACACAACGCCATTCCCTGTCGTGTCAAAATTTTCGACCCCGATCATTGCGTGTCGGGCTCTTTCCCAGACACACCGGCAGTCGGGTCGGTCGCAGACATACTATCCTTAATCCGCATTAACTCCTCGTCCAACCAATCTTCTGCGCCTAAGGCATCGATCTCAGCAGCCAGTCCCCCGGCATTTTCCCGCCCGAGGTCAAGCGCATGCAATTCCCCTTCGAGACTATCGACTTTCTGTTCAAATCGCTCGAACTTCGCAAAGGCATTATCCAATTCATCACGCTGCACCTGGCGTTTTATCTGCACTCTCGAGCTCACTGTCTTGGCGCGTAATAAAATTGCTTTCTGCTTAGCCTTAGCATCATCCAGCTTTTGCTGTAACTGTCCTACTTCATCATTGAGCTGCGCAACCTGCTCACCCGCCATCGTCAACTCATCCTCCACTGCCCTCAGCGTCTCCTCCGTCATGCGCCGCTCTTGTAACGCAGCCTTCGCAAGATCGTCACGCCCTTTGGAAACGGCTAGCCTCGCTTTATCTTCCCAGGCCGCTACCTCAGCCGCGGTGCGATCACGATGTCGCGACACAGTCTTTTGATCGGCAATAATTCTGGCCGAGGTGCTGCGCACCTCGACCAACGTATCTTCCATCTCCTGAATGATCAGTCGAATCATTTTTTCCGGATCCTCGGCGCTGTCGCACAGCGCGTTGAGGTTTGAATTCACAATGTCCGACATTCTTGAAAAAATACCCATACCCTTTTCTCCTCTCAGACTCTTCTCTTAAGCGTGAAGCTCGCTGCAGCTCTGCCGCTGGCTCCGCCGCACCCACCAACATCCCGTCCAGTAGGCGACCTCAATTAACGCCAATACCCAAACAAACGTGATGGCCGCCACAAGGGGCCCGGTAAAAACCGCCAGCGTGCTGCATACGACTAGCAACGCTGCGTAAACCAAGGTTCTTTCATCGATAACATCCATTTCATCTCTCCTGCGTTCTCTGTAGGGAATACCTTGTGTGAGCAGAGACTTCATTGCGTCTCCTCCCTTCAGATATAGCGACTGATGTGCCAAATTAAAAAACATCATAAAAATGAATGGCCTAAAGCCCATCCCAAGTTCACTCACTGCCATTAAAGGTCTTTTTAACCTACATAAAGTAGATTTATGCGCCTTTAAAGGTATAATTATTTGATGAAACGTCAAACGCCCACGATCATTGGCACCTCGGCGCCGCTTATCGCCGCCCTAGACCACATTTCACGATTGGCCTCGATTGACCGCCCCGCACTCATCGTCGGCGAACGGGGCACTGGCAAAGAATTGGCCGCTGAGCGACTTCACTACCTATCGCCCCGCTGGGACCAAACCCTCACCAAGGTGAATTGCGGGGCCATCACGGAGACCCTGCTAGAAAGCGAGCTCTTTGGCCACGAGGCGGGCGCGTTTACAGGCGCCAATAAGCAGCATGCCGGGCGATTTGAACTCACCGATGGCGGCACGCTGTTTCTCGATGAGCTCGCCACGATGTCAACAAGACTCCAGGAAAAACTACTGCGGGTGATCGAATATGGAGAGTTCGAGCGAGTAGGCGGGCAACGCACTCTTCACGTGGACGTGAGAATCGTCGCTGCGACCAACGCGGATCTGCCGGCCTTGGCGGATCGCGGCGTGTTTCGGTGGGACTTGCTAGATCGACTCAGTTTCGATGTGGTCCACCTTCCGCCATTGAGAGATCGAGAGCTGGATCTGCAAGAGTTAGCCCAGCACTTCAGCGTCCGAATGTGCACAGAGCTCGGCTGGAGTTACTTTCCTGGCTTTACCCCGGCGGCAATCGCTTGCCTGCAAGGTCATCACTGGCCCGGGAATATTCGGGAACTTAAAAATGTCGTCGAGCGCTCTCTCTTTCGCGCTCAGAATCCCGAGGACCCCATTCATGACATTATCATCGACCCGTTTCACGACAACGCCGCCGGCAGGGTAATCCCCGTAGACAGCAGCGCCCAGCTTGGCGACGGCCATGACACTGCACGCGACATTACGCATGGCTTTACTCGTGACAAAAACCGTGACACGCACCATGGCAAAACGTACGACAACGAAAGCGCCTCGAGCAAGGTAGCTCGTTCGGGCAATAGAGGGTGGCCCATCTCTCTCAAATCACGATTGCAGGAGGAGGAGCGACGCTGGCTCGCCGCCGCGCTTGAGGAATCAGGACAGCGACAAAATGACGCGGCATCCCTGTTGGGACTGAGTTACCACCAAATGCGAGCCTTGGTGCGGAAACATCAGCTCCACACCCGGCCGCGCCGCCGCGAACAATGACCTGAGTCATCCACCACAATCAACGGTGGTTAGGCGTCCCGTCTCGAGCTCATCAATCGTCGATAAACCGAAAGATTGCCCACCGCCATGGCGTTAATAGAAAACTCGTCAGCCATTCTGCGCCGCCCTGCTGCGCCGTACTCATTGGCTCGTACCGGATCGCTTAAGAGTCGCTCCATTGCCGCCACCAGCGCTGGCGCATCGCCAGGCGGAATCAATAAGCCGGTTTCCTCATCTAGCACAGCCTCTGGCATGCCCCCCGCGCGGGACGCAATCACTGCCAAGCCTGCCGACGCCGCTTGAAGCAAAGCCACTCCCAGCCCTTCTGTCCGCGCTGGATGGACTAAAAAGGCCAGATGGGGCAATACCGTCTCAATATCGCTCAGAAACCCGACACAGTGCACTTGCTCCTCGAGACCCATCGCTTCAATTTGTCGCGCCACAGAGGTTGCCAAGGGGCCTTTCCCCATAATCAATACCCTGAGCTGGGGCCAGTGATCTTTCAGCGCCGACACTGCCTCGAGCAAAACATCATGTCCTTTTCGGGGAATCAGCTGCGCTGCCATGCCCACGACGACCGAATCGTCAGGCAACCCAAAACGCGCCTTCACTCCGGCCGAATCTGACACCGCCTGAAAACGCTCGAAATCAACGGCACTGCGAACGCACGATACTTTCTCCGCGGACACGCCATCGGCTAATAAGACCGCTCTTATTCCCTCTGAGATCGCAATCACGTGGTCACACAACGCATATTTAAAACCCGCCCACCACCGAGCTTCATGATGATCAACGCGGCGCGAGATCACACAGGGCAAGCCGACCTGACGAGCAGCCAGCCCACCCCACAAATCGGCCCCCCGTCGCGAATGCACATGCACCAGGTCAATTGACTGCTGGCGCAGCAGCCGTTTGATTTTTGGCACCACCCTCCAATCGAGATCACCGCGATAACCGACCTCCTCAACTGCAACACCACGCTCCCGCGCCGATTTGCCAATCGCAGACCCCGCTGGGCAGATGAGCGTGCTGGTGACATCCGACGACGACAACGCCTCGAGGAGGTAAAGAACTTGTTGAGCGCCACCATAAAGATGGCTTCCCATCTCAATATGGGCGACTCGAATCGGTGTCGAAGGATCACTCACCGCAGGCAGCCAATCGCGGTGGACTTTTGCGGCCCGAGCGGAAAGCGGGTTGGCACTGCGCAGACATCAGTTAGATGAGTTTTTCAGCGGTAACCCAATCCAATGTCGCATCGAGGGCGGCACCGAGCTTTTCAATGAGCTCATCAACATGGCTGTTTTCGATGATCAACGGTGGGCACACTGCAATACGGTTGCCACCGAGCGGTCTGATAATAAGGCCATGTCCCTCGGCGGCTTTGGCACAGAACTGTCCCACCTTCATCCCGTCAAAAGGTCGTTTAGTGGGTTTGTCCGCCACCAGCTCAAGCGCACCAATCATGCCAACACCGGACACTTCTCCAACCAGCACATGACCTGCAAATTCAGCCAATCGCGTTTGTAAATAACTACCCACCTTGGCGGCATGATCAAAAATGTGATCCCGCTGATAGATATCGATCACTTTGCTCGCGACAGCACAGCCCAATGGATGCCCGCTATAGGTGTATCCATGCCCAAACACGCCGACATCCGTTGCGGAGGCTGCGATGCAATCCGCAATGTCTCCCTGAACAATGGCAGCCGAAATGGGCACATAAGCCGATGACAACGCCTTTGCTAACGTGATCATTTGAGGCGCCATCCCCATTTTTGTCGCACCAAAATCAGTGCCTAGGCGACCAAAGCCACAGATGACCTCGTCATCCCACAACCAGATACCATAACGGTCTAAGACCTTCTGTACGGCATCAAAGTAGCCTGCGGGCGGAACGATAACACCCCCCGCACCGCTCACCGGCTCGGCGATCATGGCAGCGATCGTGTCGGGCCCCTCTGCTAAAATGAGTGCCTCTAACTCCTGCGCACGACGCGCCACAAACTCACTCTCGGACTCACCATCATGCCCACCCCGGTAGTAGTTTGCAGAGCCGGTCCGTAACACGCCCAATGCCTCAAAAGGCAACTGAAAGTGCGTGTGATTGGTGGGGATGGCCGTTAGCGCGGCGGAGGCCAGTGTGACCCCGTGATAGCCCTGTTCACGCGCAATGACTTTGATGCGATTTGGCTGTCCGCTCGCCTCAGCGTGATAACGGATTAACTTCATCAACGTGTCATTAGCATCGGAACCAGAGTTACCTAGAAAAACGCGTCCATCGCTCATCGGCACCATGGCCGCCAACTTGTC
The DNA here is from genome assembly GCA_905478845.1 of uncultured Luminiphilus sp. Lineage (GTDB taxonomy): Bacteria > Pseudomonadota > Gammaproteobacteria > Pseudomonadales > Halieaceae > Luminiphilus. Next base: position 19,897 of record CAJQKG010000251.1, on the reverse strand, counting down.
AGCTAGCTCGATGGCAGCGGCATGCGTTTTGCCCCCGAACATGTGACTAAAGCTCAAGTCACGCATCTGCTGCTGGGCGACCTCAATAATTTCCTCGTTGCCATAACCCAGCGCCGTACACCAAAGGCCTGCCATCCCCTCAAGATAACGCTTACCGTGTTGATCAAAAATATAAGGGCCTTCCCCGCGCGTCACCATCATCTGCTCCGCAGCCGCGGGGTTTGTTGTAGGGTAGATCATGGCCGTCATAACGATTACTCCATCTGAACAACAATTGTCTCTGAGTCTATAGGGCCAATGAGATCGCCTCTATCCCCCTACGGTGTTAATCCCGTGGGTCGAAGACGCTCACTAGTACCTAGGTTGCCTTGACCTTCTCTTTACCGCACTTCTCACATCGAAATCGTGTCACCAGCTCCCCCCGATGAACCGCAAAGGGGTCCTCTTTTACCGGACGCCATTTGTGATGCCCATTTCGACAGAGCGTCTGATCTGATTTTCGTGGTTTTTGAAAGCGGAGTACTTGTCCCATGCGCATCAAGCACTGGTTCGAACGCGACTGACCGCTTGCTGCCACGCTTGCAGCCGTCGCCGGCGCGCACTGGTACCCAACCTGGCTGGGAAAGCGCGATCAGCTTGCCATACACGCTCTAGCGCGCCCGTGTCCGGCCAAATACCCGCTCCCAAGCCGGCTAAGAAGCAAGCACCTGCGACGGTGGTCTCAATCACCTTGGGTCGGATGATCTCACGACCGAGGTAGTCCGCTTGCAACTGCATCAATAAATTGTTGGCCGCCGCACCACCATCTACTTTCAAAATACCCATTCTGCGGCCCAAATCACGCTCCATCGCGCGCAGGATGTCAACGTTCTGTAACGCCATTGCCTCTAGCGTGGCGCGCGCGAGATGAGCAGCACCTGCACCGCGAGTCAGGCCCGATATCACCCCTCTCGCGTCTGCGTCCCAGTGCGGGGCACCCAGTCCGGTCAGTGCGGGCACAAATTCAACGCCTCCCGAATCAGTCACCTGCTCCGCGAGTTTTTCGACGTCTGGCGCGCGCTTGATAATACCCATCTCATCGCGCAGCCACTGCACGGCAGCGCCACAAATAAAAGCGCCCCCTTCCAAGGCATACACCGGCACTTTTTGCCCGGGTAATTGCCACGCAATAGTGCTTAACAAACCGGCATCACTGTGCATTTTGTCGTGACCCGTATTCATCAAAATGAAGGACCCCGTTCCAAAAGTACATTTGGCTGACCCGCGCTCAAATCCTGCCTGCCCAAACAAAGCCGCTTGCTGATCCCCGGCCATGCCTGTGATCGGAATGCCGTCAGGCAACCCGGGTACCGCTAAGGTATGCCCCAATTGCCCGCTGGTCGGAACAATGTCTGGCAGTATTGATCTGGGCACCGAAAACAGTGTGAGTAATTCGGGATCCCAATCTAGGGTCTGTAAATTCATCAGCGAGGTTCTGGAGGCATTGGACACGTCGGTCGCGTGAACAACATTACCGGTGAGTCTTGCGAGTAGAAAAGCATCAATGGTCCCAGCGGCAATTTCGCCCTTTCTGGCGCGACCCCGGACCCCGTCAATGCTATTGAGTAACCAACGGAATTTACTCGCCGAAAAATAAGGATCCAATACGAGACCGGTTCGATCGCGCACCATGGGCTCGAGACCCTTACGCCTCAGTCCATCGCAAAAAGTAGCGGTCCGGCGACACTGCCAAACGATCGCATTACCGACCGGCTTGCCACTGTGACGCTCCCAGAGCAAGGCGGTTTCCCGCTGATTCGTAATGCCAATACAGGCAATATCACTGACTTTGCACAGCCCTTTGCGAAGGACAGACCGAATCCCTTTAAGTACTGACTGCCAAATCACCCCGGGATCGTGCTCGACCCAACCGGGTTTCGGATAGATCTGCGGAAACTCGGTATTCACTGATCCTAAGAGCTTGCCACGCACGTTCATCACCGCGACGGTCGTCCCGGTGGTACCTTGATCAATCGCCAGGATCACTTTCATCAGTGATGAACGCTTAAACCGATCGGCACTTAGGCCGCGTCGTATCCTTCGATCGCCTTTATTTCGAGGTAATCAGTGAAGCCATGCGCACCCCACTCACGACCATTACCTGATTGCTTATAGCCACCAAAAGGCACATCAAACCCGCCTGAAGCGCCATTAATGTGCACATTGCCCGCTCGAATACGTGTGGCGACTGCCCGTGCATGATCGAGGTCGCCGCTTTGCACATAACCGGCCAAACCGTAGGGCGTATCGTTTGCGATCTGAATCGCTTCTTCTTCGGTGTCGTAAGGAATCATGACTAAGACGGGGCCAAAAATTTCCTGCTGCGCAACCGTCATATCATTGCTGACGTCGGAGAAGACCGTCGGCCGGACATAATATCCAGACTCAATGCCTTCGGGCAGACCGGGTCCTCCACAGACCACCTTGGCACCCTCGGCAATGCCCGCCTCAATCAAACCCTGAATCTTGTCCCACTGCACTTTAGAAATCACCGGCCCCATCGTGGTGGATTCCTCATCAGTTGGACCGATCACAACGCTCTCAGACACGGTTGCAGCAATCGCCTCTGCCTGTGCCAATAGGGCGCGTGGCACTAACATACGAGAAGGCGCGTTACAGGATTGACCCGTGTTGTTATACATATGCAGCACACCGCGCGTCACAGACGCTTCTAGATCCGCATCTTCCAGGATGACATTGGGTGATTTACCGCCCAGCTCTTGGGTGACTCTTTTAACCGTGGGTGCCGCATTCTGAGCCACCAATGATCCCGCTCGCGTCGAACCCGTGAAGGACATCATATCGACATCAGGATGACGAGAGAGTGCTTCACCCACTGTCGGCCCGTCGCCATTGACCAAATTAAAGACGCCCGCAGGAATGCCCGCCTCCGCCATGATCTCGGCGTATAGGTAAGCCGACAGTGGCGCAATTTCACTCGGCTTCAGCACCATTGTGCAACCCACCGCCAAGGCCGGTGCCACTTTACAACTCACCTGATTAAGCGGCCAGTTCCACGGGGTGATAAGGCCGCACACACCGATGGGCTCTTTGACCACTCTATGGGGGCCCAAATCTTCAGAGAACGAATACCCTCTGAGGATCTTAGCCGCCTCGGTGATATGACCCAAGCCAGCATAAGCCTGCGCGGTACTCGCTAAGCTGATGGGGGCACCCATCTCGAGACGAATCGCCTCGGCGATGTCACCAATACGTCGCTTAAAGATGGCGGCCATCCGATCGAGCATTTCCGCACGCTCTTCTGCCGTCGTCTGACTAAAGGACTCAAAAGCCAGTTTGGCTGCGGCGACCGCAAGATTGACGTCCTCTTCTGAGCCGAGGGAGATGGTGGCACAGGCCGCCTCGGTTGAGGGATCCAACACCTCAAGCGTGTTAGGTGTCACTGGATCAACCCATTGTCCATTGATGTAAAACTGTGTGTATTCGCGCATGTTGGCCTCGATAATAAAAAAGAAATTAGCTGTATTGTCACTCTGCCCAAGGCAAAGCTCATTCTGGATTCAGCCCGTGAGAATACCGCATAAATAGCAACCGCATAGCGTCCTCCGGTTATTTTTTCACGCCTTAAGACAACCCTGCAACATGCGCTGAGCGTCGAGACAACCACCGTCCCTCCTATCGAGGCAGTGATCCGCTCCTGCATCGAGCCGTGATAGCGGTCGCGATCGCCAAATAGAGCGCCCTAGCTTGCTCTGAAAGTCGCGGCTGATGGCAGTACGCTCCTCCTTCCGATGGGGCGGCTCTGGCTTGCTCCCCAGCACTTGCTGGCTGGGCGTTAGTCCGGTTCAGCTTGCGACTTTGTAGTTGAAGACGATGTTCTTCATAATTAGCGAATCTTCTCTATTGCTCAGGATATAACGATGAATCAAGCCGCTGATCTCGATGAACTCTCACTGTTTCGTGACATGGCGCGACGCGCATTTGAGCAAGAAATCACGCCACATTACGAGCAATGGGAAGCCGACAAGATGGTGCCTCGGGCACTGTGGCATCGACTCGGAGACGCGGGCTTATTGGGCCCTGACGTGGAAGAACAATATGGCGGCGCAGGGGCTTCGCCACACGTAACGTTAGCGATGATCGAAGAATTATCCGCCATGGGCTTTGGCGGGTTCGCCTCAGGCTACGGCATTCACAATAATATTGTGGCGCCGTATCTCAGCCGCCACGGTACTGAAGAACAAAAAGCACATTGGTTACCTCGCATGGTCACCGGCGAGGTGGTCGGAGCGCTGGCCATGACCGAACCGGGTGCAGGCTCTGATGTGCAGAGCATCCGCACTCACGCGGTGCGAGATGGCGATGACTGGGTGCTCAATGGCTCTAAAATTTTTATCACCAACGGCATCCACGCCGACCTGGTGATTGTGGCGGCTATTACCGACCCCGGTAAGGGCGCCAAGGGCACCTCACTCTTTCTGGTTGATGCGCATGCGCCCGGGTTCGAGAAATCCCGAAAGATCGATAAAATCGGGCAGCACACTTCGGATACGGCACTACTCTTTTTCAACGATGTCCGCTTACCGGCGGAAGCTCTGCTCGGCGAGGAAAATAGTGGCTTTATCATCATGATGAACGAGCTCCCTCGCGAGCGACTTGGCATTGCAGCGCAGGCGATCGCCGCATCTGAGGGCGCACTCGACATTACCGTGCAATACGTACAGGAACGAGAGGCTTTCGGGCAAAAGATAGGACAATTTCAGAACACTCGATTCAAACTCGCTGACGTCAAGACTGAGATCACGCTCAACCGCGCATTTTATGAGCAGTGTGCGCGGCAGTATGCCGAAGGACGCCTCACTGCCGATACCGCGGCCATGCTCAAACTCGCCAGCTGCGAGATGCAGTGCCGGGTTGCTGATCAATGTCTGCAACTGTTCGGAGGTTATGGCTATACGGCTGAGTACCCGATCTCAAGATTTTACGTTGATGCCCGTATTCAAACGATCTACGGCGGCTCATCTGAAATCATGCGCGAGCTCGTCGCACGATCGATACTAGGGCGGTAACGGGGCACAGGCAGAACCCAAGGATCGGCGCGCTACTGCATGCGTCAGCGGTTACTCAGATAGCACTCGATAGACTCGAGCAGTGCCATCGCTTTTTCGGGTCACACCCGGCACTGTTGCGCTTTTTAGCCACGTATCCGTTATAGCTCCGCAACAATCTGACCGCTGGCGAACGTGACGGCGTGACCTGCCACGATGACGCGATCGTGATTTAGCTCGCACCACAAGGTGCCGCCTCGTGCTGAACACTGATGCGCCAAGAGCTGTTTCTTAGCGAGTCGATCGGACCAAAACGGCGTGAGTAAACAATGAGCAGATCCTGTCACGGGGTCTTCAGGCACCTCGTAGTGCGGCGCGAACATCCGAGACACAAAGTCGTATTTATTACTGCCTGCAGTGACGATCACGCAGTGCTCAGCGATCGCAGCCAAGGCAGCGATATCAGGCGCTAGCGCCCGCACAGATTGCTCACTGTCCAATTCATAAAGTACTTGCCAGGGCTCCTCGCAAGGTCGGACCGCTGACACCACACGAGCCCCCAATGCCGCCTCGAGTCCCGCCTCTACTTTATGCGGCTCATACTCAACGGCAGGCAGATCCAGTGCCAACCGATCACCTTGCGGTTGCGCGTGAAGCAGTCCGCGATAACGCGTCTGAAAAGAGAGCGCATCGCCCGACACCTGCATTTCACGTAGCAACACGTGCGCGCTTGCAAGCGTGGCGTGACCACACAAGGGCACTTCCTCTACGGGGGTAAACCATCTGAGCTCAAAGGTGCCCGGGGCCACTGGGACGAAAAAAGCGGTCTCTGACAAATTGTGCTGTGCTGCTAACGCCTGCAGCTGATGATCTGGCAACCACTGGTCCAAAGGCATGACAGCAGCCGGATTACCACCAAAAGGCAGGTCCGTAAACGCGTTCACAATGTAATACGGCAAACTCATTAGCGACCCCTTAGCATTGCCACAACACGCGACGCGTGGGCACATTGCTCTGGGTGACCCGCTCCGTGACGGTGATCCAGTTCATGTGGCTTAGGCCAGTTCGTCTAGCGTTTCCGCTAGCGCCTCGACTAAAGAAGTCATCTGCTCCCGTTGCATAACAAAGTGCGGCGCTAGCTGAATCGTGTCGCCGCCGTAGCGCACCAGGAAGCCTTTTTCCCAGAGACGCATCCCAATCTCGAAGGGACGTCGCAACGGTTCACCGGGGTAAGGCTCCAATGTGATGGCCCCTGCGAATCCATAGTTTCTGACATCCGCCACATGGGGCTTTCCCGCGATGCCATCGTGCAATAACGCTTCCCAAAATGGTGCTTCTTGCGCCACGCGCGCCGGTAACTCATCTCGCACTAATATCTCGAGGGCAGCGATACCCGCCGCACAGGCGACAGGGTGTCCGGAATAGGTATAACCGTGAGCAAATTCGAGGGCATAGTCCGGCCCGCCGTGAGCCATGAAGGTGTCATAAATTTCAGCCGTTGCGACCACTGCCCCCATGGGGACAGCGCCATTCGTGATTTGCTTGGCGAGATTCAAAATATCGGGGGTCACGCCAAATGCTTCGGCGCCAGTGTAAGCCCCACAGCGACCCAACCCGGTGATCACCTCATCAAAAATCAACAAAATGTCGTTCGCATCGCAGAGCTCACGCAATCGTTGCAAATAACCCACGGGAGGCGGAATCACTCCGGCTGATCCCGCCATCGGCTCGACAATCACGGCCGCGATCGTGGAAGCATCATGCAAGGTAATCAAGTCAGACAATTCGTCGGCAAGATGCGCACCAGACTCAGGCATACCGCGACAAAATTGATTCTCTGGCAACATCGTGTGCCGCAGGTGATCGACCTCTAAAGAGGGGCCAAACGGTTTTCGATTCGCGCCGATACCACCGACAGCTGTCCCGCCATAATTCACACCGTGATAGCCCTTTTGCCGACCGATGAAGCGGGTCTTGGCGGGTTGCCCTTTGAGGCGCCAATAGGCCCGTGCCATTTTGAGCGAGGTATCCGCTGATTCAGAGCCAGAGTTCGTGTAAAACACATAATCTAGCCCTTCTGGCATGAGCGCCTTTAACCGATTGGCCAATTCAAAAGCGGTGGGATGTCCAAACTGAAAAGGCGGACAGAAATCCAGTGTCTCAATCTGATGAGCCACTGCTTTTGACACTTCTGGATGACCATGACCCAGCCCAGAGGTCCACAGTCCCGAATGGCCGTCGAGAATCTGTCGACCCTGATCATCCGTGAACCACACACCCTGCGCACCCACAATGATCCTCGGATCGCGTTTAAACTGCCGATTGCCGGTATACGGCATCCAGTATGCGTCTAGCGATAGCGTGTTGGACATACTTTGCTCCCCCGTCAGCGACATAGTGTAACCCTGAAACCGAAATCACTAACTCACCCTTTTGGGATAGACAGCGCGCCCTGAAACAGTTAGAACAGAAGTCATATCAACGGAGGTAAATCATGAAGTACACATCCTTAGTGGCACTACTTGCCCTGCTCGTTTCATTGTCGAGCGCAGTCTCGGCACACATCGAAAAAACAGAACCCCTGCAATCGTTGCGACAATCTTATTTCGCGCTGTTAGGGATGACTTTTGCACCCATGGGAGACATGGTAAAAGGCAAAATCGAATGGGACGCTGCCAGGTTCTCTGGGTGGGCGGATGACTTGCATCACGTTGCACAATTTCACGTTGAGCGAGGATTTGCGCCTGGTACCGAACAAGGCACCACTCGAGCCAAACCCACTATCTGGTCCAACATGGACGACTTCCAAAGCAAACTGGATGACTTCCGTGCTGCCGCGGCTAGCCTTGCCGAGATCGCGACTGAGGGTGACCCGGGCAGCAGCCGAGAGCAATTTGTGGCAACGGGCGGCACCTGTAAAGCCTGCCACGACGAATACAAATCGAAGGACTATCTGTACTAGCCTGTACTAACAGGCCTGTTAACTGAGCGCTGTCTTTACCAGCGCTTAGTCAGCCTACCCCTTGTCTCATCAGAGCCTTTTCATTGAATGGGCTCTCTAGTGATGCGAGCCCCCGCCGCTGCACGAAGCCATAACGCGCTGCTGTCAGCCGTCATCGCAATCCCCCACAGCGCAACGCCTCGCGTTGAAGACGGGCGCCCCCTCGGTACGCCAGCCACCCCCCTCAGTAATAACTCGGCGCCTCTGGCGCAATGCTAATGAGCCATAAGAGTGTCAAACCAATGGTCACCGCGATCAATGCGGCCAACCACAATGGTTTGGGTCGCGTCTCGCTGGCTTTATAACCCGCTCGCCCGCGTATCATGGCTTGTATCAGCGGCTGTTTTTTTCGCCACTGGTACCAAATGACAGCAAGCAAGTGCAGCACAATGAGTCCCTGTAAGAGCATCCAATTAATGGCGTGCCATTCGGTCAACGTACCGGACCAATCACCCGCCCAATACGCAAAAGGCGCCTCAAATAAAATATCGTCTTGGCTAAACAGACCGGAGGCAGCCTGCGTTGTCAGTAAGGTGAGCAGTGCCAGTACCGACAAAGCCCCCAACGGGTTATGCCCCGCATAGCGCTGGCCCGATCGGAGGTAGCTCAAAATAGCGCGAGGCCCTGCTACAAAGTAGGCGAAACGAGCTGGCTCACTGCCAAACCAGCCCCACAGGATCCGCGTCAGGACCACGCATAAAATGCTGCACCCAACCCACTGATGAAGGGTCATTTCGCCCTGCTCGCCGCTCCACCACATCACACCCACCGCGGCCACTAAGTACCAGTGAATGATCCGCACTGATGCGTCCCAAATAGGATGTGACATGAAATCTGACTCAGTCAGTCGCCCAGTAGCGCTAGCAAGGCGGTTACGGACGCCTCAACCCCCAGTGTTACTGACGCATTGGGTTCAATTTTAAAGAGTGGCGAATGATGAGAAGGGACTGGTTTCCCTCCCGCTCTTTCACGCGCAAAGTCGGCAGCAGGCGTGCCGCCCACCGCAAAATACAAACTCGGGATATAGGGGTCTACGGTAAAAACAGGGAAATCCTCCGCCCCCATCCCTAAGCGCTCCCCAGAAAACACGGTTCCCGCGCCAAAGTGACCATTCCACACCGCCATAATGCGCTCCGTTAAGGCTTTATCGTTTAGGGTCGGGGGCACACTCTCATTCGAGACAACGACTGTCGGCAGACGATCTTCGGGCAGACCGGCGACGCGGCCCATGTTCTCCGCAACTCTGCGAATACCGTCCAGTAACAGGGTACGATCCGCGGGAGACTCGCTGCGAACCGTCAGCTGCAAATGTGCCGAATCAGAAATAATGTTGTGCTTGGTGCCGCTGTGGAACGCACCGACCGTAATCACCCCCGGCCGTCTTGGCGGCAAATTGCGACTGACAACCGTCTGCAGCGCCATCACAATTTGAGAGCCTAATACAATCGGATCGATACCGCGGTGCGGCGATGCCCCATGCGCACCCACGCCTTGAATATAAATATCAACCGTATCGGCGCCGGAATAGGGCGAATCCGTTGACGCCCCCAGCATACCTGTCGGCAATACCGACGCCACGTGAAACGCCATGGCGTAATCGGGCTGCCCGAAGCGCTCCCAAAGATTATCGGCGCGCATCGCCGCCGCTCCCATTACCCGTTCTTCCGCAGGCTGCCCAATCAACATCAATGTGCCGCGCCAACTGTCTCGCTTTGCCGCCATTAACTGAGCCGTCCCCACGAGGCTCGTGATATGCACATCGTGACCACAAGCATGCATCACAAAGACTTCATCGCCGTTGGGGTCAATCTGCTTGGCTTGCGAGGCATACGCCAAGCCCGACTTTTCTTCCACCGGCAATCCGTCCATGTCAGCTCTAAACATCACCAGCGGGCCTTCGCCGTTTTCCATCAGCGCGACGATACCGGTCCCTCCCACGCCGCGATGCACCGTGAAACCCAACGAGGCGAGCTCATCAGCCAATCGCGCCGAAGTTTCATGCTCCATCGTCGAGAGCTCCGGGTTCTGATGAAAATACAAAAACAAGTCTTTGAGCTTCGCTTGGTATAGTGATTCGATCTCTTGCGCCAAAGAATCAGCGTTTGCACTGGTATGAATACTGCATGACAGCAACACAAGCAGGAGGGTGAAAACACGACGAAGCTGGGTCATGATGCGCTCTCTATGGCCGATGGTAAAACGCGATAATACCTCATTAGAGAGCCGTCACAGCCCTTTACGCGTTGCAGATTAATGGCAGTCGGGTTAGTGTCCTCACGCGCTTCAGAGAGCGCCGAACCGAACATCTGCCGATACGGAAATGGAACAACACCGAGTGAACAGCGAAGAAATCAAAACCCGCTTTGGCAGTTATCATGTGCACGTGCTTGAGCAGGATCAGACAAGCCGTCTGGCGAATTTGTACAGTACTCATGACGGTGTGGCAATTTGCCGCACGCTGGCGGTCACGCGATTCTCTCAGCCGATCAGTGCAACACTCAAGGAAGCCGATACGCGCATTCGAGCCGGGCAAAGCATTGGTAATACGCTACAGCAAGCCGGCTTGTTGATGTCACGCGAAGTCATCGTTGAAGCCACAACGCCCTGTGGTCAGCAATTCTCGACATTATGCGGCCAGACTGTGCCACTGGCCTCTCCCGTTTACCTGCGGGTTTACCGCCTGCATGCCGGCGCGCAGCCACAGTTCTTGGCTCCTTATGCCATCATTGCGGAGGCACATCACCCCGAACACACCGCGGTGCATGCCGGACTCATGCCGCTCAGTGACATAGACGCCTCACAGTGGGAACCCGATACAAAATGGGCAGTCGACGCCTTAACGAGAGCCTTATCGTAGGACCAGCTTTAAGCCGCAGTTCTGCACTCTCCCTTTTCCGCACGCCCGCTACCCCGTTATCAGAGTGCAGCCATACTCAAGTCAAATCCGATTGCACGAGCGATAGTGATCGCCTCGCCTCTACTCGCCTCGTCTCTCGACAATATCCATAAATTGGCGCAGCGTGTCCCCGAACGACAGTAAGCCAATACTTGCTGATTCGGATCATCAAAGAGCGTCCCTAATCCTTCGAGATCGGGGCCAGGAAAATTCAGCACACTCACGGGGTATCGGATAAACAGCACGTCGGCTTCCCGGCAAGCGGCTTCCATCTCATCCATTCCCGCCTGGCCGGGCGACTCTCCATCGGGTCGATTACACACCACGGTCGTAAAACCCTGCTCCGCCAGCTCTCGAATATCCTGAGGCGTGATTTGAGCTGCCACAGACAACGATTCGGTCAATTTATACACTGACATCTCCAGATCCCTTTTAGTTGAGTGACGCGTTCATTTCGCAATACCAAAACCGTCACCGAGGACCGCCATGATACTTTCTAAGGGCTGCTCAGGCACCTCAACCGGCGCCCCGATAATGCGCTCCGCCAAGGAGAGGTAGATCTCAGAGAGACTTCTCAGCATGCCCGCGGGTAATGCATGTGATTCGGCGAGACGCTGACGTTCCGCGAACCGGCGATGGTCTAACAATAAATCAGGATCATTTACATGGTGCAGCAGCGCCTGACGAAACTCTTCTTTACTGTTCTCGACAACGCGACCAGCACGATAGGCCACTCCATCCCAAATTCTTGAGGAATCAGGCGTGCCGACCTCATCCATATAAATCAGCGTTTCTTGACCTTGTTCATCACGCGCGTAGCCAAATTCGAACTTCGTGTCGACCAACATGAGATCCAATGGGTTCAACCGGTCTGCAATGAGCTCGACACCCTGCTTTAACAGTCTTTCATAATGGTTCACATCGCTTTTCGATTGAAATCCAAACGCCTGCCAATGATCCAGCAGTTGTGCTTTGGACACATTCGCATCATCGGCTTCTGGCACTCCCACCAGTCCCCGCATAACGCCCTTGGTCGACGGGGTCAACAAGGTTTCTATCAGTCTTTGATCACGATGCAATCCATCAGGCAGCGCAATACCGCAAAATATCCGCTCGCCGCGCTCATAAGCTCGCCACATTGAACCCGTAATAAAACGTCGCGCAATAGCCTCGACAAGCACCGGCTTAGCGCGCTGCACAATCCACACCAATGGGTGAGGCACCTCGAGAATATGGCTGCGCGCCAAGCCCGCTTGCTTGAACTCACTGAACCAAAACTGTGAAATGGCATTCAGTGCAGCGCCCTTTCCCGGGACCCCCGCCAACCCTTCGTCGCCATGCCAAAGACAGTCAAAGGCAGATATACGATCACTGATCACCATGACGGCTAACGCTGCGTCAGCCGCCACGGGATACCCCCGATCTGCAATCAGACGCGCACTATCCTCCGGCGTTAGCCAGTAAACGGAACGGACTTTTCCTGAGTGCACCGGTTCGCTGCAGCGAATAGGCAGCGAATCGTTGACCGCTAGGACCTCTGAATCCAATTTCTTTTCCTTACCGACTTGGCTTACGCCACAGTTTTGCCCAAAATGCTCGCCGTTGTCACGGTCTACGTGACGTCTGCCTTGTTAAGGATGTTTTAAATGCGAATCAGTCACCTCTTATCAGCTCATCGGCTCGCACCGCTATTCGGTGCCTGTTTTGCGGCCGTGAGCACAGCGGGCATTGCGCAACCCTATGACACTGAAAAAGGTGAAGAGACAAACACCCTGCAGGTGGAGACCGTTATCGTCACCGCCCGTCGCACTGACGAGTCTGGGTTCGATCTGGCGACGTCATGGGCAGTCCTCGACCAAACCAGCATTGAGCGCGTCGCCGCCCAACATAGCAACCAGCTATTCAATCGCGTCTCAGGCGCCTGGGTGAGCCGCGGCAATGGCCAAGAATCTTTGGTCTCATTGCGCTCCCCCGTCTTAACGGGTGCCGGAAGCTGTGGTGCATTCATGACCGCAGAGGACGGCATCAGCCTCAGGTCCCCCGGTTTTTGCAATGTTAACCAGCTGTTCGACGCCAATCTATTGCAAGCCGGTCGCGTTGAAGTCTTAAAAGGACCCGGCACGGTGGTGTTTGGCTCAAACGCGCTGCACGGCATCATCAACGTGGTCACCCGTTCTGTCGACGCCACACCCAATCAGATTCGTGTGGAAGCGGGCTCGCGAGACTACTATCGCGTCTCAGCCAGTGGGGTCGTTGGCAGTGGAATCGCCCTGTCAGCCCAAACGAGCCAGTACGGTGGGTATCAAGACGCCTCGGGATATGATCAGCAAAAGGCAACGCTGCGTATCGACCAGGAATGGGGTGGCTGGCAGGTTGATGGCGCGCTTGAAGGCAGCCAACTGGATCAAGAAACGGCGGGTTATATTCGAGGCTATGAAGCATATGAAGACGATCAAGCACGCAAGGAAAACCCCAATCCTGAAGCCTATCGAAACGCCTGGTCTGGCAGAGGCCATATCGGTCTAACACGCGACTGGGGCGATTCATCCGAGCTCACTATCCGCCCTTTTTGGCGCAGTAACAGCATGACCTTCTTGCAACATTATTTACCCTGGCAGGCCACCGAGACCAATCGTCACCATAGCTTGGGGGTGCAGATGTCGGCGCGCGGAACACAGAATGCCTTGAGTTGGCTCGTCGGAATCGATGCGGACCATACAGAAGGCGGGCTTGTTGAAAATCAGGCCGACTTTTTTAGCCCCAATCAACCCGATGGTATTCACTACGATTATGATGTGGACGCAGACACAGTGGCCGCCTTCACTCATCTTGATTGGTCATTGACTGACCGATGGCAAATCGGCGCGGGTGTCAGGCTAGAGGACACCCGATACGACTATGCTAACAATGCGTCAGACGGCGCGGTGTGCGCACCCACAGCGAGCGCCTGTCGGTTTTATCGACCCGCCGATCGAAAGGATAGCTTCAGCGATTGGACAGGCAACTTATCCATCAATCATCACACTGACGCGACAACGGTTTACGGCCAGGTAGCGCGCGGATTCAGAGCACCACAAACCACCGAGCTCTATCGTTTACAAGCGGGACAGATGGCTGCCGATATCGACTCGGAGGAGGCCGAGAGTGTTGAGCTCGGTATCCGCGGCGCCGGCAATACCCTGTCTTATGATCTGAGCGTCTATTGGACGACCAAAGAAAATGTCATTTTTCAGGATCGTGATCGCTTCAATGTATCCGGTGCTGAAACGACTCATCGCGGCGTCGAACTGGCGGCAAGCTGGCGCATCTCTCCCACATGGGCGCTAAGCGGCAATGCCAGTTATGCCCGGCATCGTTACAACAGCGATATTCAATTATTGGGATCGCGCGACAGCATCGACGGCAATGATATTGACACTGCTCCAAAGCATTTTGGATCGCTGCAGCTCACGGCAGACTTCGCCCGCTATAACGTCCCGATTTCGGGAGAATTAGAGTGGGTATGGTTGTCCAAATATTGGCTAGACCCCAACAATCAGCATGAATATGAGGGGCACGATTTGCTAAATCTGCGTGCGTCTTGGCAAGTCAGCCAAGCCGTCGCAGTGTCGTTGGTCGCGACTAATCTGCTCGACGAGGGCTACGCTGAGCGCGCTGACTATGGATTTGGCAGCTACCGTTATTTCGTCGGTGAACCCAGAAGCGCGGTACTCGGCATTACGTTTGCATTATAAAGTAACGCGCGCGCTGCAACGCCGAGACGTTAAGCTAGCACTGTTAGCGGTAGGGTCGTAACCCGATGGCGTCGCGGACGCTCGCCATCAGCGCGCTACTCTGCGGTCGCAAACGCGCTGCGCCAGCCTGCAATATGCTCTCAAGCTGCCCTGGATCGGCCATTAAGCGCTCATAGTTCTCACGAGCAGGGGACAACTCGTCATTCACTCGCTCGAATAGCTGTCGTTTGGCCTCCCCCCAGCCAATCCCATCAGCGAAGGCTTGTCGCATTTGCTGCCTCTCAGTCTCATCTGCGAAGGCGCACCAAATCTGAAAAACTGTCGCGTCGTCAGCGTCCTTTGGCTCACCAGGTTCGAGCAGATTCGTTTTGATTTTATTGATCGATTTTTGCAATTGCTTCGGCGTACCAAACAAAGGAATCGTGTTGCCGTAGCTTTTACTCATTTTCCTGCCATCGAGGCCCTGCAATATCGCTACGTGATCGTCTACGACCGCCTCCGGGAGCGTGAAAATAGTACCGTAGTGATGATTAAATCGCTGGGCAATATCGCGGGCCATCTCGACATGTTGAATCTGATCTCGCCCAACCGGCACGCGATGCGCATTGAAAATCAAAATGTCCGCCGCCATCAGAACAGGATAGGAGAAGAGCCCCATCGTCGTTCCAAAATCGGGATCTTCACCTGCAGCCTCATTCGCCTGGACTGATGCCTTGTAGGCATGCGCACGATTCATCAAGCCTTTCGCAGCAGAGCAGCTCAAAATCCAGCTCAGCTCTGCGATTTCTGGGATATCAGACTGGCGGTAAAAGAAGCTATGGTCCGGATCCAAACCGAGTGCTAGCCAAGTCGCCGCAATTTCCCGGCTAGATTGTGCGACCTCGTCTGGATTTTGATTCTTAATCAAGGCATGAAAATCCGCCAAGAAGAGATACGCCTCTACATCAAGCTGTTGCGACGCAGCAATAGCCGGACGAATAGCGCCCACATAGTTTCCCAAGTGGGGCGTTCCGGTGGTCGTAATCCCCGTCAGTACTCTCGTCGTTTTCATGGCGTCATCTCCCTATGACTTACGCGACTCTGCGATAAAAGGCATTCAGTAACGCCACTAATTGTGGCACGTCCGCCGCACAGGCCAACTCCCTAATCGAATGCATGGCCAGGGTCGGGATGCCAATATCGGTTGTCGATATCCCCGTTTCTGTCGCGGTAATGGGTCCAATCGTGCTGCCACATGCCAGGTCTGAGCGCATCACAAAAGATTGCAGATCCACCTCGCAGCGCTCTGCTAATACGCGTAACCGAGCCGCTCCCTCTCCCGTCGTGGCGTAGCGTTGGTTACGGTTAATTTTAATCACAGGGCCATCACCGAGTCTGGGACTGTGTTGATCGTCATGT
Organism: uncultured Luminiphilus sp.; assembly: GCA_905478845.1. GTDB lineage: Bacteria > Pseudomonadota > Gammaproteobacteria > Pseudomonadales > Halieaceae > Luminiphilus. The sequence continues at coordinate 3,820 of CAJQKG010000251.1, read as the reverse complement.
CGGTCGGCGTAATTAGGATGCGTCGCATGGGCGTTGTCGACGGACATCATCCACGATTGCGCGCGCATCATTCGGTTTAGCCTCGGCTCGGGCGCCAGTGCCGCGAGGGCGTCCATCAGCATGGGCCCCTGAGCACCCACCGTTGAAGCGCTTCCCACCTCCTCGTGATCAGTGGCGACGAACAGTGACCAATCAGCCGCATCTGCGTCAATCAACGCGCGCATCCCAGCATAACAACTCAGTAAGTTGTCCAGCCGCGCTGATGCGATAAAGTCGCCTTCAATTCCAATCTGGGTGGGGAGCTGTGTGTCATACAGCGAGAGCTCGTAGTCCATTACCCTAGCGCCTTGCCACTGAGAATCGACTCGGGCCAACTCCTGTGCGAGCCATACCTTTAAATCAAACTGCTGGTGCTCGCCCAACATCACCAAAGGCACCACGTCTTTCTGAGCATTAATACTGCGCTGACTATTCGCCTCTCGGTCGAGATGTATGGCAAGACTAGGGATCACCGCAACGGGTCTGCCCGTATCAAATAACGTGGTTTCTAACGTGTCGTCTGCAGTCAGTACAGTGACCCGCCCTGCCATCCCCAAATCTCGATCAAACCAGGGGTTTAGTAACGCACCACCATAAACGTCTACGCCGAGTTGAATACAGCCATCTCGGCCCTTCACCGGATTAGGCTTAACGGCCAGGTTGGGGCTATCAGTATGAGCCCCTACCAAGCGGAGTCCGCCCTCGACGCTACTTTGCCCCGCCCGCAACGCCATGAGGGAACTACCTTGGTGGACCACAAAATAGCCGTTGCCAGGCGTCATGAGTGCCGCATCAAATTGATCCAGCTGTTCAAAACCTGCTTGCTGCAACGTCTTTGCCATGACTTCAACCGCATGAAAAGGCGTGATCGAGCCGCTCAGAAAAGTGATTAATTCGTCAATCTGTGTTGTCACTCAGAATCCCTCAACTACCCATATCCACAACATAAAGCCCAGTAACAGTCGGTACACCACAAAGGGCATCAATCCTATCTTGCTCACCCAGTACATGAAGCCGCGTATCGTTGCATAGGCGAAACACGCGGACACTAAAAAGGCGATGCCATAATCAGCGCCCGCATCGGCTGGCATACTGATGCGATCACTCATCAGCATGACGAATACCGCGCCCGCAATCACCGGCACGCTGAGTAAAAAAGAAAAGCGAGCGGCGACGGTGGGATGGTAGCCCAGAAACAGCGCCGCTGTGATCGTAATACCAGAACGCGAAGTCCCAGGAATCAGCGCGAGGGTCTGCGCGCAGCCAATCAACAAGGCGTCGCGATATCCGATGACAGCATGGCGGCGCTGGCCGCGACGAGAAACCCAATCAGCACAGCCCAATAAAATACCGAATAACAAGGTGGTGGTGGTGATGACAACGACCGTACGCGCCTGATCCGCAATCAACTCCTTGAGTCCAAAGCCCGCCAGCAAAACCGGCACGGTGGCAATCATGAGCGCCCAACACTCTGATCGGTCGAGCCCACTATGGGGCATGAACGCGCGCGCCAAGCCGAAAAGCGCCTGTCGAAAATAAAACACGACCGCGCATAGGGTGCCAGCGTGAACGCTGATGTCAAAGGCTAAACCTTGATCAGGCCAGCCCAGGAGCTCGGAGGGCAGCAATAGATGCGCCGAGCTAGAGACCGGTAAGAACTCGGTCACGCCTTGAATCAGCGCCAAAATGACGACCTGCAGCCAATCAATCATGGCGGCGTTGTTCCGAGAGTTTCTTCCAGCCAATCGTTTGCTGCACGTATTGGGGGGATAACGCGTACGCCGGTTGCCTCGCTAACGCGAGCGAACCAGTCGATAAACGGTGTGCCATCACTGCCGCGTCAGGCGTGACGTCAGGATGCTCTGTACTGAGCTGCTGCAGTTGCCCAGGAAAGCGCTCAGCATAAGCCAGCCCCGACCCAATAATGGCGACAGACGACGGCTCAGTCGGCAGTGCCAGTAACTCCGGCGGACAGATGAAGGCAGCGTCTTCAGCGTGAAAGTGATCTTCACGCCACTGACCCCATAGGCCATAGAGCTGACCAATTTGAGCATCAATGGTCGAGAGTACCCATTGCCCCTCTGACAGCAAGCCGAGCGCTGCCGCGCTGTAAACCTGCGCCGATAAAGAACAAAAGCCATGAATTGGAATATCTCTTGCCCACGCCAGGCCCTGAGCCACACTGACCGCCACCCTAAGACCCGTAAAAGAGCCCGGACCCACCCCGCAAGCGATGACATCCACCGCTGAGGCGAGCGAGCGCCCTGCAAGAATGTCGGTCAACATACCCAGAATATGTCGATTATGGGCTCTGGCGAGCCGCTCATGGCGGGCACGCAAATCGCCCTCACCACACCACGCAAGGGTGCAGGCATCAGTGGCAGTATCAAGCGCTAAAACACGCGGCATGAATGACATGGGCTATAGTTATACAAGAGATGTGATGATCCCATAGAGAGACGATACTGTGAACGCCACACGAGCTTACAGCTTGGGTATTTTGGCCGGTGGTCAAGGACGTCGCTGGCAGGGTCGGGACAAGGGTTTAATCGCGTTTAATGGCAGGCCGCTGCTCGCCGAACTCTGCGCTGCCCCTGCTGCGACTGAGCTTTTGGTGTGCTGCCGAGCCAATGCGAGGTTCTATCAGCACTATGCCGATCGGGTGCTCTGCGAAGTGGCGCCCGATTTGGGCCCCTGTGCCGGCATCACAGCGTTGCTGTATGCCGCGGCGACCCACAATGTAATCATCCTTCCGGTTGATTTAATCGGCGCACCACTCAAGGTCATCGAGACGCTGGAAACACAATGGCAACATGACGATCGTGCGATCGTCCTAACTGATCAAAGCGGCCGCCATTCCCCTTGTTTGCGGCTCAGCAGCGACTTACTCAATGACTGCGCTCGCTTTGTTGACAGCGGTGGCGTAAAGCTCAGCGCTTTATTGACGTTACTGAACGCACGGTCGATCCCTGTGCCGGATGAGTGGCTAGCCAATGCGAATGACCCAGAGGCCCTGAGCGATCAAGGCGTCATCTGAACCGACTGCACCGTAAAAAATAGCCCATGAGCCAACACCACGCCGAGCGTCAAATTCCTGCGCATCACCCCATACCAGCGTGGTAGCAACTCCGCACCCTGCTCGTACCATAACAGCGCGAGGTAACCGGTCATCAAAGCCAATGATGCCAACCACGCCTGAGCCGTCAAAACCGCCGCGACCGCAAACAACACCAAACCATTACTCACCAACAGTCTCGCTCTATGCGGCGTCTCAAACGACTGCACGCGACCCCATAAGGTACCGGCTAAAAAGCACAGAATACCGAGTGAATAAATAATGAACCCTTGCACTGATATGGCGGCGGGCCAGTCTTCCAGCGACCATGCCGCCGCTAGAAACCCATAAAAGGGCAGCAGACCGGCGTAGCCCAAAGTGAGCATGACAGCCCGGTTACTCATATCCTATCTCCCAAAAAAAAACCCGGCCACGAGGCCGGGGTAATAGTTCGCCATCTGGGGGAAGATGACTCAACCAGATAGTCATATACCTAGTTGCGAGAATTTACGACCCGGTTTTGCAGGTGGATCACTCGAAATCTAAAAATAGGGCACCACCGTCAGGACCCACCCGTTTTTATCGACAGGGGGCGACGGGACAGATCAACCCGCGTCCCCCCCTCGAAGCACACCGACACACCTTCAGACAGGCCCGTCGAGCGGGTCACAGTAGCCCGTTATCCTTGGGACAGCAGAACTCACCTTCTCTCAGCCGAATGGCACC
>CAJQKG010000250.1 GCA_905478845.1 uncultured Luminiphilus sp. | reverse complement strand
AGAAACGGCACGCCCTGCTCTGACAGTATTCGCGTAGCTCGCTCCACATTCGGAACCGTCAAGGCGAGTCGATTGATCCCCTTATGGTTGATGGGTGCTGGGTACGCCGGCTCCGGGTTGAAGGGGGATAACCACTGCAGCAGGCGGAGTCGATGTCGATCACCTCGATTAATGGTCACGTCGGCACCGCGGTAACGTACAGGCTGATCAAAACCCCATGCGGCAGACTCTTCGGCACTGAGCGTTTGCTCATTAATCAGACGCACCTCTGAGTAGCCAAACTGCTTGTAGAACGTAAGCGATTGATCCAAGTCGCTGACATTGATGCCAACGTAGGGCATGCCAACGATGTGCGTTGTATCGTCGCTCTCTTTGGTCCCACGAGGTATTGGGCTCTCTTCGAGTTTCAGATACACCCCATCAGGATCTCTCATGAACACAAATCGATTACCCGGTGCGCCATAGGGCTCACTCATAAACGTCACGCCCTGAGATTGCAGTAATGCAAAGTCAGCTGACAAGTCGGTTGTCATCAACGTCGCGTAAGCCATTCCAAGATGGTTAGGCAGTGCGTAGGGAGGTTCGGGGTTAAACGGCTTGTGCCACTGCAGCAGATCGATGCCAGTCGTATTATCAGCACCCGGGAACAGCAACACTTCACCCTTCTTCAACTCATACTGACAAACATCAAACATTCCCAATGCACGGGCCATCGCATGAGTGTTGGTGAGTGGAAATCCAGTCACCCCATCAGTAAAGCCGAGGCGGTGATAAAATTCTCGGGTGCTATCAAAATCCGCGGTATGAATCGCGAAATGGTAACGCCCCCAGAGGCCAATGTCGGTCTCTGATTCGAACGCAAGATCAGGCGTATCCAGTGTCGCCTGAAGCTCGTACTCCTCTGCAGATACCACACCCAGCCAGCTGCTAGCCAACAGAGCAAACACACCTGCCATCATTTTATTTTTCACCATTTGACTATCCTCGAGCACGACACAATGGCGGCGCACTATTTTTACCACGATAACAAGGTTGATCAGGCGACAGCGCGGCTTCGGCAAAGTACCTTCAGCCAGCAACGCTGTGCCGCGTGCCTTATCCCGACCTTGTATGGAGGCAGATTAGCCTCTCGCACAGCTTCACGCTGGTCTCCTCAGCTGCATAACACACCTGCTCAGCAAGTGTGTTAGCTCCCTACTATCAACCCATGCGCTTGAGCGCACAAATCTTGTTGCCCGCGGGATCTCGAAGATAAGCCAGATACATCCCATCTGCCTCTCGTACGCCGGGAGGGTCTTCGCACGTCACACCGCCATTGGCCACTCCTGCGGTATGCCAGGCCTCGCCTTGCTCAGGACTTTCAACGTTAAAGCCAATCGTGCTGCCGTTACCGTGGGTCGCCGGCTCGCCATCGATCGGCACACTCAATCCGAAGATCGCACCTTGGTGAAAATAAAAGCAACGGCCTTTGGGATCTATGACGCCTTCCTTACTCCCCAGAGCGCCAAGCACGGCATCGTAGAATTTTTTTGACGCCTCAATATCGTTAGCTCCGATCATGATGTGACTGAACATTTGCCTTCCTCTCTTAAGTAACGGGGTAATACGCGTTATCGCGATCGGGCGTCAGTTTACTGGTATTTAGACCACGGTATACCCCCCAACAAAATCGAACCGTATAGTCGTGCGCAACGCGCTTTGACTTCCTACTGAATCTACGCATACTCAAAGTGCACTTCGGTGCTCAATAACCATTAATAACGCGAGGTTTTAAAATGTCTGAAATGGATATGTGGAATTTACTTGCAGCGTTTATGTCGGGGAACGCCGTGTGGTTTTTAGCCTATATCGTGGCCATCTGGCTCGGTTTTAGAATGACCAACAACATCCAAATGAACGGTAATGTCCCGTTGGTCGGGAAAGTATTGGTCAGCGTGTATTGCTTAACCGTCATCTCGTTCATGACAGTACTCACGATGAACACCAATCAACTATTCGGTGATATCGCCGCGGGACTGCAGGTCGCGGGAGAGGCGGGGGGGCTTTCCGTCACGGCACAACGATTCGTAGACGAGTTCACTGCCTTTCCGACTGTCAATCCCATTCAAATAGCCTTTCTTGGATCAATTATCCTCATGCAACTGCTGCAAACTTGGATGAAGAAAGCAGACTGATCAAGTCTGCTTAGCTAAACCCCGCCTAGCGCGGGGTTTTTTACGCGCTAGGCATCATCTTCACGGCAAGGTTGTGCCCTCTCTCGCGGAGAGAGTGTCCGCCCTGGCATGACGCACCGGCACCCCCTTGGCTGTTGCGGCTCCGGCCCGTGAAACGCCGCCCGATATCCGCGCAGCACGCTGCGCACCATTGGCCCGCTATTCGCTCCCCTGATGAGGAGAAGCGGCAGCGCGGTGACGAAATCGCTGACTATTGCCTTAAAGACAACAAAGAAATGCGAAAGCATCCCTTTATATCCCTAAATAAACACGGTCTACTCGACGCACTCAGACTCTCTTGTGCTTGACTGTGCTGTGAGGGGCAAACAGTCACCGCCTAAGACGACAAGGCGAGCCAGTGGAAGCAATGGATAAGACGAATCGCAACCGCACTTCCAAGCTCGTCGGTCTTATCGCGAACGTGCAAGGGCATGAGGTCAAAGCCGTTGCCGGCTCATTTCTGTTTGTCGTGCTACTCATGTCCGCTTACTACATTCTGCGCCCGGTGCGAGACGCCATGGCCAGCGACTGGAGCGATGCGGAGGTCAGCTGGCTGTGGACCCTCAACTTTTTCATTAGCACCGCAGTTGTCGCATTGTATGGCGCACTGGTAGCGCGTTTCCCATTACGTTTTTTGGTCCCCGCCACCTATGGGATTTTTGCGCTCACCTTTTTATTCTTCTACGCCTTGGCCTCACTCAGCAGTGATCGGACCTTGGTCGATAAATCGTTCTACGTCTGGGTCAGCGTCTTTAGTCTTTTTCATATCTCGGTGTTCTGGAGTTTTATGTCGGAACTGTTCAGTAAAGAGCAGGCTGGCAGGTTGTTTGGCATCATTGCGGCAGGCGCAAGTGTGGGTGGGCTGATCGGGCCCTCGATCCCCTCGTTTTTCTCGGCGTACCTGGGCACTGACAATCTACTGCTCCTAGCCAGCGCCATGCTGGTACTGCCTATCCCCCTAATTTTTTATTTACAGGCACTCAAAATATCGGACCTAGGCAACGAGGCGCTAGCGGCAACCTCCCCCTCTGCTCGGATTGGAGGCAACCCGTTTGCGGGGTTTACCTTATTTATATCAAATCCCTACCTGCTGGCCATTGGTCTGTTTATCCTGCTTTACACGGGCATCAGTTCATTCGTCTATTTTGAATTGAAGAACTTACTGGCTGAACTCAGCCGCGCGGAGCGAACAGTGATCTGGGCGCAGATGGATTTAGCGGTCAACGTACTGTCCATCGCGGTGGGACTGTTTGCGACAGGGCGACTTGTCGGGAGATTTGGATTGGCGACGACGATTGCATTGATCCCCGTCATGATTTGCGCCGGCCTGATTATTGTCGCAATCTCGCCGTTTCTCGGCGCTGTCATCGCGCTACAAGTTATCAGGCGCGCGGGTAACTACGCGGTCACCAGACCGGCTCGTGAAATGCTTTTTACCCGAGTCGACAGAGAGACGCGCTTCAAAGCAAAACCCGTTATCGACATCGTCGCCTATCGAGGCGGCGATATGCTCATGGCTTGGGCGTTTACTGGCCTGACCCAAGGACTCGGCCTCGGCTTGGCGGCGGTTGCCGCAGTGGGCGCAGGCATAGCGGCACTGTGGGCCATGGTGGGTATTTATCTCGGCCGATGGTTTGAGCAAGGAGAGACTCAGCAGAAAGATGAGCCAACCTAAATTTTGTAAGGCACAGCGTCATATTGACCCTGTGGAAATTTAAAATGAACGACCACTATTGGAATCAGACTATGAAAATTTTTTCACGCATCATGGCATCGGCAGTGTTTTTAGGCGTTGCAGCCTTGTCGCAGGCCGATGGCCATAGCGGCCACCACGACGCTGCGCCCACAGTACTGCGATACGCCGAATTTAATCAGATCGGCAACCCAGCTGACGTGCTCACTGTCAAAGAGGCGGGGTCTCTGGTCCTGAAGAGCGGCGAAGTGAGAGTGCGCGTATTAGCGGCGCCGATTAACCCGTCAGACCTATTACAGATTGCAGGCCAGTATGGTGTTGCCGCAGTTTTGCCCGCCAGAGCCGGCAGTGAGGGTGTGGGTCGAGTCGTTGAAGTGACGGCCGAGGCGAGTTACCTCAAAGAAGGTCAGTTAGTGTTGATTTTAGGGGGCGGTACCTGGAGCGATGAGGTGGTGGCGCCTGAGTCAGGCTTTTTGCCGCTACCCGACATGGGGCCGCTGGCGCCTGCGGTGATTGAGCAGCTGGGCATGTCAGTGGTGAACCCCGTCACGGCACTGTTAATGCTGAATTCTTTTGTTGAGCTCAGTGAAGGGCAGTGGATTGTTCAAAGTGCCGCCAACTCTGCTGTTGGTGGATACGTCATTCAGCTCGCTAAGCAACGCGGCATTAAGACGGTTAACGTCGTACGCCGTGAAGGACTCGCCGAACAACTCTATGCCAAGGGGGCTGATGTTGTCTTGATTGACGGGCCAGATCTTGCTGAACAGATCGCCGAGGCGACGGGTGGCGAACCGGTTGCGCTAGCCCTCGACCCGGTGGGTGGTGAGACCTATACCCGACTCACCAGCAGCTTGGCTTACAGCGGCACTATAGTCGCCTATGGCATGCTGTCGGGACAGCCGGCGACCCTCAATACGGGCATGGCGATTTTCAAGGATATTCGCAACCGCAGCTTTTGGCTGGCCAAGTGGTATGAGCGCGCCACATTGGCCGAGAAGCAAGCCGCCTTCGGCAAGATCATTCCGCTGATTGCCAGCGGCGTACTCACCGCCGATGTGGACTCCCGCTTCGCCGTAGGTGACATCACAGCGGCGGTGACTCGTGCCGCGCAAGACGGCAGAAATGGCAAGGTACTGATCGTCCCAACGCCTAGATAACGGATTTCACTCTGGTGAGGGTATCGGCATCGACTGATGTCGCCCCCTCCCCCGGTTAATTCAGCAAGTTGTTTGCTTCAGTTCTGTGACTGGATGCGGTCAATCAAAAAATCCACTGCCACCTTAACTTTCGGCACCCGGTATTGCTGCTTCTGGTACAGCAAGAATATGGCCAGGTCTTTATTTTGG
>CAJQKG010000249.1 GCA_905478845.1 uncultured Luminiphilus sp. | reverse complement strand
GACTCAGCAAAGTAAGCGAAAAGTCGCTGCAGCAACAAACCAAAGGAGTCGCCGAACAATGGCGAGAGCTGGTCGATGCGTGGCGGAGCAGCTTGACGGCCTTAGCCGATGAATTCACTGCCGGTAACGCACGGGTGGATCCGGTCAGTGGTGCCTGTCGTTACTGCAATCTTGCTTCGGTCTGCAGAGTGCAGCAACTCGGCAAGGGGCAAGAGCCAATAGCCGGTGAGGTCGGAGATGATATCTGACGACCAAGCCGCTCGAGAGCGAGCGATCGATCCAACCATGAGCTTCTGTGTGAGTGCGCCAGCAGGCTCTGGAAAAACCGAGCTACTGACACAGCGTTTGCTCGCGTTACTGGCGAGGGTAGAAAAGCCAGAGCAAGTCTTGGCAATCACTTTCACACGCAAAGCGGCGAGCGAGATGGCTGCGCGGGTGATTGAAAAGCTCGAAGAGGCGAGGGCAGAGGCCCCGATTGAGGCTGCGCACGAGCAAGTTACTCGGGCCTTGGCACAGCAGGTGTTAACACACGCTCAAGAGCGAGACTGGCGGCTCAACGAGTCGAGCCTGAACCTGAGGACTATTGATAGTTTTTGCCACGAATTGACGCGTCAAATGCCGGTTTTGAGTGGGATGGGGGGTATCGCTGAGCCAGTCGATAATGCGGCCTCCTTGTACGAGCGTGCGGTAAGTGACTTTTTACATCAGGCTGGCGAGGGTGAGGTCGGGGCGAGTATCTCCGCATTACTCAGCCACTTTGATAACCGTTGGAGCAAGGTATCAGAGCTACTGGTAGCGCTGCTGTCTCGGCGCGGTGACTGGGGCCCTCACATTGGTCAGCATCACGACCCCGTCAGCGCCGAAGCCGCTATTGGGTCGACCCTCTCCGATCTGGTGAATGACCGACTAGAGGCGCTAAGTGAGCAGTTTGCTGACGACACTCAGGAGCTCTGTGAAGTACTCAATGGTGCGCGGGAAGCGTTAGCGTTGTCGCCCATCAGGCTCACGCACACGACCGAGGCGCTCGAGGGCTGGCGTGCCGTCTCAAAGGCGTTCCTAACGAATGATCTGACTTGGCGTAAGCCCCGGGGCATTAATGCCAAGCAGGGATTCCAGAAGGACAGCGTCATAAAGGCCCGATTTTTAGCCCTCCTTGAGCGCTACGGTGATAATGAGCGGCTGCAGGAGGCGCTGATTGAAGCGCGATACTTGCCCAATCCCTGCGGGCGAGGTGAGGGTTGGCGGCTGGTAGTCTTGCTGTCGTCGTTACTGCCGGTGCTGCAGGCCCACTTACTGCTGGCCTTTCAGCGCACCGGTACGGTTGACCATACCCATATTGCGTTGGCAGCGAATCAAGCACTGGGTAGTGATGAGTCGCCTACACCGCTAGCAGAGCGACTGGATTATCAACTGGAGCATATTCTTGTCGACGAGTTTCAAGATACCGCCGCCTCTCAGGTTGAATTTCTGCGGCGTCTGACACGCGGATGGGCTGAGCACAATGCAACCGGTGCCATGCCACGTACCCTCTTTGTCGTGGGCGATGGCATGCAGTCCATCTATGGATTTCGTTACGCTGATGTGCGGCTTTTCCTGCGGATTCGACAGGCCGGATTAGCGGGACTGACCCTCACGCCATTAACGCTGTCGCAAAACTTTCGATCGCGCCCAGCGGTGGTTGATTGGGTCAATCAGGTGTTCTCAGAACTCATGGGGCAGATCGACGACATCAATGTTGGTCGAGTGAGTCACGTACACGCGACCAGCGCAAAGTCTCTCGATGACAGCAGCGCTCGGGAGGGCGTAGAGATTGTGACGCTGGAGGAGCGGTCTGAGGGCGAAGAGGCAGCGTTTATTGCCGACACAGTAGCGGCGCTGCGGCAAGCGGACCCCAGTGCCACTATCGCGGTGCTCGTGAGAGCCAAGAAGCATGCCGATCAGGTGATAGCCGCGCTGTTGAGTCGCGATATTCAAGTGTCTGGAGAGGCACTTCAGTCGCTGGCTGACCGAAGTATCGTTCACGACCTGATGGCGCTTTGTTCATGGTTAGCAAACCCCGCCGATAACATCGCAGCGCTCACGCTGTTGAGGAGTCCTTGGTGCGGTATCAGCCTCGCATCGATCGATCGCCTGCTCATCGATCAGCCTGAACGACCGTTTGATCTGCTGGCCCTATTGTCGCCTCAACCGAGCCTTGCGATTGAAGGGGAGGTGATGGCGCGCCTCACGCATCTCAAACAAGCGTTGCAGTGGGGGCAAAGCAAGAGAGACCGATTATCGCTGCCTGTCTGGCTTGAGCAGATTTGGCTCCGACTTGAGGGCCCCATGAGTCTGCAGTCGGAGGACTTGTCGGCAGTACACTCGTTTTTTGAGTGTTTGCGGCGGGCCGAACTAGGCGGTATCGGGCTGGACCCGGAATGGCTGATTCAGTCGCTCTCTGACGTCACGCCGGGAGGAACTGAGGCCGACAACCCCATCCGCATTATGACTTTCCATAAAGCGAAGGGACTCGAGTTCGATTATGTTTTTATGCCGTCTCTTCATCGCCGCACAAGACCGGTACAGCGAGAGTTACTGCGCTGGCATTGGCACGGACCGGACCAGTCGGGGGGGCTTTTGATCGCAGCTGATGACCAGGAAAAAAAGGACAGTTCACTTTACAACTATCTCAATTGGTTGCAAAAGCTTGCCCGACCTGCTGTAGAAGCGGGAGAAGCTCTCGGTTTCTTACCGGGTGACTTAGAGGAAAAATTGTTACCTTACTTAAGACCCCTCTACGATGCAATGGATGAAGTACTTGGTCCCATTGAG
>CAJQKG010000248.1 GCA_905478845.1 uncultured Luminiphilus sp. | reverse complement strand
GTTTTTGCGTGGCCTCAAGGTCGGCTGTTTTGAGTGCGAGCCCCCACATCTCGTCATGATCTGGCGCTTTGTCAGAGGCGATAACCTCAATACTCATGGAACTTGCTCTGAAAAAAAGCTGTGTGCCGCCCCATTCAGGTACTGCCTGCTCTAGTGCTAGCCGAATACCAATCTGTTCGCCATAAAATCGTTTGGCCGCCGCTGCACTGCGCGTTCTGACCACGACATGATCGACAGCGGTAATGGGTGATTCAGCCACCACCGCGGATATCGGCAAAGAAGACGTCTCGCTGTGTTCAATACAAAACGAGAAGATGCCACGCGCGGCCTGATTATCCCAAAAGATATTCCGCCAGTGACGCAGCGCTCCGGTGTTGTCATCAATGCCCTGTCCGGGTACGGGGTCTGATGCCATGAGGTCGAACGAGCGTGCCCGCTCTATAAAAGCGCTCGCGTCTTGCGTACCAAAGACGAGCCCGCCCAAACTCGAACCGCGCTCATCTAATCGCGCCTGTACAATGTCGGCTGCCGGCCCACTCCCTTTGACCGCGAGTAATTCGAGATAGATATTGTCGAGTTGGAACAACGTATTGGCAGTGCCGTAGTCGGGATGCGATCCCTGCCAGCTGGGCGATCGCCCCAGTAAGAGCGCATACTGCTCAGTCGCCGCGTGCAGGTCGGGCACGACAATGATGAGGTGATCAATACTGGTGTTCAGTTTGTCTTGATGGGTCATAAACGTGTTATCCGCGCAGACTATGGTGGTCATTACTGAGATAGTTGAGCGCGCTGGCATTGGCAATAATGGAAGCGCCACCCTATGTGATCTGCAATAAGATCGCTACCGTTGGGTATAAAAAGAACAAGGTGCTACGTCAGTGATGTGGCCCTTAATGAACAACCATTGATGCAGGATGATCTGCCACACCAAAGTGACGTGCGATGCCGCTAATCATAGATAACCTCTTACCATGACCGACCTCGCATGATGAATCCGGGCCCTCGTTATATGGTGATCAGTGCATTGGCCTTTGCGCTGATGGGATCATTAGTCAAATTAGCCGGTGAAATGGCTATCCCTCTGTTGCAAATTATTTTCGTGCGAGCGCTGGTCTCTGTTGTGCTGTCGTTATGGGATTTGAGGCGTGTCGGGGTGAATCCATTGGGTCATCGGCGCGGATTGTTGTTAGCCAGGGGGCTGTCGGGGTTTTTAGCGTTGATGGGGGTGTTTTATGCGTTGATGCATTTGCCCCTCGCGCAAGCCACCGTGTTGCAATATCTCCATCCAGTATTCACGGCACTGCTCGCCTTTCTCTTTTTATGGGAGCGCCCGTCTGCTGCGACGCTCTGCTGTGTGCTGCTCAGTCTTATCGGGTTGGGATATATGGTGTCTCCTTACTGGGCCAGCACTGCGTCATTGGATGGCTCTCACTTAGCCTTACTGGCGGGTCTAGGGGGCGCTTTTGGGAGTGGCGTGGCCTATACACTGGTGCGAAAGCTGATCGCCACCGAGCATCCCAGTGTGATCGTGTTGTATTTTCCGCTTGTTTGTATTCCCGGTACCCTAATGTTGGGCGCAGGAGACTTTATTTGGCCAACGGCTACTGGCTGGCTGATCTTAGCGGGCATTGGCTGTTTTACTCAGCTTGGCCAAGTGGCTCTGACCAAAGCAATGCAGTGGGATTCAGCCAGTCGCGCAACCAGCCTTAGCTACATACAAATTCTTTTTGCGGGCGCATTAGGCTGGTGCTTTTTTGCTGAAACCCCCACCATGACCACACTCATCGGTAGCGGTTTTATTTTGCTGGGCGCCGCCATCAGTTTTTGGATGCAGCCAGTACGGCAGCTCAACCACTGATTCTTGCCGATACTTGCGATGCCCTTAATTATCTCGCGCGATGTGTTAGTTGTTCATCATTATTTAGCGCGTTGCGCCTGTGCAATGAGGGAGGTGAGTCGTCGCGACGTTGGGCCGTGTTGCCATTTGATAAAGCACCGCAGTGCCAGTAACGTACCCTCTGGACAATGACTGGAAGTAGCCGATGAAAGCGACCGCTGAATTAGTCCCGATGGGCACCATCACGGTGCAGCTGGGAGAGCGAGTTGATGTGGGGCAGGGACCCAAAGGGCGGCGGCTGGTAGTCGACGTGTTGTCGGTTGATGTCGATTGCGACCGCGTGAAAGCCAGTTTGGCAGTTAATGACGCGGCTGATTGGCTCACGCTTAACGACGATGGATCGGTTGGCTGTGTCGACGTCAGATTCACACTCAAAACCGATGACGGTGCCTATATCTATGTCGAGTATGCGGGCCGCGCGAATATGGCTGAGGGGTTGATTACGACCGCACCCACGTTTCAGACGAGTCACGAAAAATATCGCTGGATGAATGGCTTACAAGCCATCGCGGCGGGTGTTGTCGATGGTAGCGGTGTCCTCATTTACACTCTATACGAAGTAGCCGTCTCAGCTGCTTAGCGAACAGAGACAACACTGCGCACTGCTCGCCAGACTGATAAGCAATTGATTTAGACAACAGCGGAATACAATCCGCTCTGAAGGGAGCAGTCAGCAGTGATGACAGGCGCGTGTTTTTGTAAAGCCATCAAATATGAAGTGCTGGCAGAGTCGATGATGCAGGGGCTGTGCTATTGCGCCGATTGTCAGACAGTGGGGGGCAGTGCCTACTGGGCGTCTTATGCCATTTCCCCTGAGCATTTTCGGTTAACGTCGGGCGAGTTGAAAAAATATACGTCACGCTCTGCCGCGGGTAGAGCAGTTGAGCGTCATTTTTGTGGCGACTGCGGCACTCAGATCAAGGTGCAGTCCAATGACGTGTCGGTCGCGTCCGTCAATGCCATGACATTTGACGATCCCGCTCACTTCAGACCTCAGTACACGCATTTTGCGCAGAGTGCGCCACACTGGTGCGATGTGCATCCTAAGTTATCGCCTTTTCAGCCACCGGGAGAGTAGACCCTTAAAAAACGGTTAGGTCAGAGTAAGTGTTTTCAGTCGATCTACGGATTCTATGGGTATGGTCTAACGTCCTCTCGCTGAGAATGGCATGTGGCAACATAGGCCGCTGAGCTGTATGTCCCGACGTAGGCCGCTGATCCGCGTGCTAACCTGACTGCTATGCCTCGTGACCAACTTATTGACGATAGCGCCCCTTGCCCTTGCGGCCACTTAGCCTCCTACGCGCAGTGCTGCCAACGATTTCTGAGGGGTGACGAGAGCCCAAAAACGGCAGAGCAACTGATGCGTTCCCGATACTGTGCCTTTGTTGTGTGTGATCAGGCCTATCTCCTCGCGACATGGCATGAGAAAACTCGGCCCAGCAAAGTGCGCTTTAACGACAAACACCGCTGGCTGGGTTTGCGTATTCGCGCGACCGACGGCGGAGGAGAGCATGACTTAAGTGGCGTTGTCGAATATGTGGCGCGCTATAAAGTCGACGGGAAAGGCCATCGCCTGCACGAGGTGAGCCGTTTCTTAAAGAGTGGGGGTCTTTGGTATTACCGCGATGGTGAACATCTGTGAGCGGCCGCGCATAAAGATTTTGCTTTCGGCAAGGTGTGGCGCGCATAAAAAAAGACCGCGCTGGGCGCGGCCTTTTGAAGGAAATGCTCGCTCCGCTGACTAGTGCTTTGGCGTGCCCTTGAGGCGTACCAGAGAGAAGAGCCCCAAAGACAGAAGTAATAGCAATCCCACTGGCAAGGTCGGCACCGGTGTTGCGGCAGCGGTTGGGGCGGGTGTGGCACTGTCACTAGCGGTTGAAGAGTCCCCCCCTCCAGCACTGTTGGTAGCCGTCACCGTGAACGTATACGCAGTGCCGTTGGTAAGCCCTGTGACGGTGCAAGGCGAACTAGCACAGTCTTGTGTGATGCCTCCCGGGTTTGCCGTCACCGTGTATTTGGAAATGGTGGCACCGCCGTTACTCGCCGGCGGCGTAAACGTTACCGTGGCCCGACCATCACCCACTGTTACCCCAGTAATCGTGGGCGCCCCGGGGGCTGTAGCCCCCGCTTTCAGCTGAAAGACAGGCGAGGAGTAGCCAAACTCAGCGACTGATGCCACAAGGCCAGCATCGTTTAGTCCACACGTACCTGCAGTAAACGTGACGGGTAAACTCTCCGCTGCAGCGTCGCCATCCTTTCGTGTGCCGACCCAAGAACCTGCCGCCACTGAGGCGGTCGTCGAATGGACTTTGTCTAGGTAGGTTGCTGGCAGGCAGACGTAGTAAAAGCCGTCGGCACTGCG
>CAJQKG010000247.1 GCA_905478845.1 uncultured Luminiphilus sp. | reverse complement strand
CCTCTATGTTGATTTAAGTGATTACGCCGTTGGCGACGACTTCACCGGCGCGGGCACCCAAACTACCTGCCCCTCGGCCTACGGCTATTCGTTTGCCGGCGGCTCTACAGAAGACGGGGGTGGGCACTTTTTGTTCCGCGAGGGTATGACCGAGCAGAGTGTGTGGCGGGACTGGTTGATTCGACTCATCATTGGCGCTCCAAAGTGGACCGAACCGGTGAAAACGTGCCAGCGGCCCAAGGCGATCTTGCTGGAAACCGGCACGGGTTCGCCGCCTTTGCAATCTCAGATACGCTCCATCACCGTGGCACGTATCGGTCAGTTAGTGCTGCTCGCCTTACCTGCAGAGGTGACGACCATGGCGGGCAGGCGCTTGCGTGATACGGTCATGCGCGAACTGGGCGATTGGGCAGAGCACATTGTGCTGGTGGGCTACGCCAATGGCTATGCGGGGTACATCACGACACCCGAAGAATATGGGTTGCAGCAGTACGAGGGCGGTCATACGTTGCATGGGCGCTGGACGCTTCCCGCGTATCAGCAGATCGTCAGTCAATTGGCACAAGCGCTGGAGTCAGGCGCTGCCGTCGTAAACGAATTGCCTTACGACGATTGGCGAGGACAGTCCGTGGGCCTTGCCTTACCCGTAAGCGCGACGAAGCCGCCACCCGGTGGCGCGGAGCTGGGCGATGCAGTGACTCCAATGGCCGCTCGGTACGCTCCGGGAGACACGGTGACTGCGCGATTTTGGTCGGCGAATCCTACGGACAATTTCCCCAAGAGGGACAACTCCCTTTTGGTTGAGCGCAAAACCGCCGGCGGCTGGCGTGGGGTTGCAAATGACGGCGATTGGACGACTTGGGTACGCTGGCAGCTTGACGCTCAGGCGTACGTCGCCGAATTGAACTGGGCAATACCTCAGGGCGCGCCGCTCGGTGATTATCGTGTCTCACACTTTGGATTTGATACGACCGGTTCTGCGTTTAGCGGGACATCGTCTGTTTTTTCCATCTCGGAGGAAAGTGGCCGTTAGCGGGGGTAGTAAGCAGCCCGGCTTCTGCTGTCAAAGCAGATAGGCGGAGTCCACTGTCGCATGACCCCCGCTAAAGGTGTCTGTTCAGAGAAAAAAGGGAACGCCGCCTCACCAGTAGTGTGGTCATTTGCGTTGCTGCAAAACAGAGAGCAGTCACGAGAGCGATGATGCAAGGTGCGCGTGCACGCAATCGGTTTGCGGACTGCTGCGGCGATAACGCGGTGGACGTAGAGTGCGCTGTGCACTAACGTCACCCGTCTTGGTCGGTTTTTAAGGGGTGTTTTGAGGTGAGCTGGAACCGCCAAGCAGTGTCACAAGACGAGCATTTTCCGGTCGCTGTGATTGCGAGCGACCGTAGACTGACATTTTCCACCGCGAAGGATTTCGATCGCGCTTGGGAGCTCGGCATTTTTTATCTCAAAGTGCCCGCGCATCTGGACCTCGAGAGCGCTCGCCAATTTGGTAGCGAGTTACTCGCCTTAGATAGCCCATACCACAGCATTCAACAATATGGCGCCCTTGAAGGGTTCATCGCGCTTAAGAACAACCAGCAAACCAAAGTAGCGTTACGCCGTCAGCATTGGGATCAGCACTATCCTGCAGAAATAAGCGAGTTTGGTCGCCAACTCGACCGTATTGGTATTGCCATCCTTCGTGAAGTGTTTAGCCAATCTGGCATTCCTGAACCACTGTGGGACGATGCGTCGGGCGGCTATTCCTCGGGGGAGGGGACGGCGTTTCTGAATTTCGTTCACTACGACACCCGCAGGCCAGATTTGGGATTACACCCCCACACTGATTACGGTTTCGTCACGATCCTCGATGCGACAACGCCTGGGCTGCAGGTTGAGGTCAACGGTCGGTTCGAAGATGTGCCGGTGCTCCCCGGTCATTTTGTGATCAATTTTGGCGAGGCATTGCACTTCATCACGGCCCACTCAGAACGCGCCGTCGGTGCGGTAGTGCATCGAGTCCTGAGCCAGCAATCGGCTGATCCGATCCGCCAGAGCATCGTTTACTTTGCCAATCCCGACCTCGATGGCAGGCTGTGGCAATACGATGCGAAAGGAGACGTTAAAGGAAGCTCTTCCGTGCAGGACTTTTTCGCTATTTTGGAGAAAAAACTCACCGAGTACCGCTAGCGCCACTAGACGCCTAGGTGACCGAACAATGCGCCGAACGTTTTATTGCTTATCCCATAATCCGGGGAACAGACGGATCGCATTGTCGCGCAGAATTTTTTGGCGAAGGGTTTTTCGCTCGGGTTTGGCAGTGGTGATCAATACTTTCGCGAGCGACGCGCCTAAATGATAAAACGGCCAGTCTGTGCCAAACAGTAAGCGATCCACATCGGTGCTTTGAATCATGGTTTCGAGCATGGTCAGGCTTTGTCCATGAATACCAAGCCATGCGTTATCGTAGCGTGCAGCGAGCGCAATCATCGCCTCACTGTCACGGGCACCCGCATGCCCAAGGATAAATTGCAGGTTCGGAAATTCGGCCAGCGCGGCTTCGTAGTGCCGAGGGAGGGCGTAGCGGTGGGATGATTCGGGTTCAATGCCGGCCCTGCCGCCATGGAAAAAAACCACCAATCCTAGGTTTTGTGCCTCCGCGTAAAGGTCCATCAGCGCCGGCTCGTCGGGATAAAATCGCTGAACGGTGGGGTGCAGTTTGATGACGCGCCCGCCCCGATCCGCCCCTCGGCGCATTTTTTCCACTGCGTCATCCGCGTGGGGGTGCGTTGAGAAGCCCACGTGTAAACGCTGCGCTTCATTCGCGGTGTGAACGGCTGCGTGCCAGTCTTCGAAGAGCTGGTCGCCAAAAGGCAACCCCAGTTTGATGGGCAGCAACATTGCGTGTTGTACGCGCATGGCATCCATCTCTCGCAGTAGGTTGGGAATGGTCTGCGTTTTGGCAGACTCACTCCCCCACAGGCCCTGCGCGATGGTGCCCGTTGTCAAATAATCGAGCGCTTGCCGAGAAAAGTTGCCGTTAATGTAAGTATCTAGGTCGAGGGAGCAGCCCGGCGTCGATCCATCACAGTCGAGTAGATGTTTGACGCGGGGCGTTGTTGCGAGCAGATCGAGGTGGGGTCTAAACAAAACGGACATGCCCAAATGACAGTGCACATCAATCGAATAGGGCACCTCCTCGTCGGTACAGCGGAGGGCGCCGTCATCATCGAGATCAAACCACGGTAGCTGAGCGAGCCCTCGATAACCGGGATAGACATGGCGCCCATAGAGGCCGCGGCCTCGTGATTGCTCCTCTAGCGCCCGTTGTCGAGCGAGTAACTCAATATCCGCTTGAGCGTAACGCTCTGGCGGCGGCGAATCGCAGCCCGGCAGTGCCAAACCCAGGGTGGCAGCGCCGCCGCCGAGAAGGAATTGTCTTCGACTGCGCATTAGGTGCATTGGATTGGGCAAAGCTATTGTCCTCAGCAAGACTGGCACCAGCAAGGTACCACGGCAACCGATGCCGCTTCGCCTAATGCTCCGGTCTCATGGTGTTTATCAAGGTCTCAGTAGTCGTCGACTTTGCCGCGATTTTTCTTAATAGAACCTTGCTTCTTTTTGCTGTCGAGGCGCTTGCGCACGGATGACCGAGAGGGGCGAGTTTTCCTTCTCGGTTTATCCGTATATTGGGATTTTTGAAGCAGCTCATCGAGTCGCTCCAGGCTCTCGAGCTTGTTTTTTTCTTGGCTCCTGAACTTTTGCGCCTTGATGACGATCACACCATCAGTGCTAATCCGGGCATCGCGCATCCCAAGAAGCTTCGACTTAACGGCTTCCGGTAAACCAGAGGCCTGGACGTCGAATCTCAAATGGATAGCAGTCGACACCTTGTTGACGTTCTGCCCCCCCGGACCGCTGGCGCGGATCGCTGAAAATTCGATCTGGCTCTCGGGAATGTCAGAAACGCGAACCATCAGGCAAACGAGATGGTGCGGGTATTGAGTGTGTTTAGGCTGATGCAGATCATCCTGATCTCCGTACTCCGGCTCTGTGACGATAAGACGCGTTGATCCCTATCCAGAGTGATGCCTCACGTGACCCACTTCGCCCTCAATACCGAGCGTGGGTTTGAAACTCTCTGGTTTTTTTGCGCTGAAGCAGGTCGAACGCAATACGCCCTCTATCTGCGATCTCTGCATAATACCTAGCTGCACAGGTATCGTTCAAGATTCGCTTCGTCTTACCTGTCCATACAGGGATCAGGGGAGCTCCGAGATCGCATTAGTATAAAAAATGTGGGCGTTTGAACACGAAAAAGCAGTGGGTTTGCAAACCTAAATGGTTTAACACTCGTACACAAATCGATACAAAAACCTTAGTAATCGAGAGAAAGCTCATGAAAAATCTGGACAGGGAAAAGGTTTGCCAAATTTTGAACACAATTATCGAGTATGAGATGGCCGGTGTGGTGAGGTACGCCCACAGCTCTTTAATGGTGATTGGCCCATACAGGCAGCCCATCGTCCAGTTTCTGCAGGAGCAGGCCACTGAAAGTCTGCAGCACGCGCTTGAGGCAGGAGAGTTAATCACCGGTTTAGATGGACATCCCAGCCAAAAAATAGCGGAGATAGAGGAGTCCAACGATCACTCTGTGACTCAAATTTTGTCAGAAAGCCTCGATCATGAGCAGCACGCGGTCAGTCTTTACCAGTCACTGTTGGATGAGGTGAGTGACGCCAGTGTGATGTTAGAGGAATATGCGCGCGGCAAAATCAGTGCAGAGGAGCAGCATGCGCTGGAAGTCAGGAAAATGCTGAAAGACTATTCTCCAGCATTACAGGCTTAGATTATCGCTTTTGATCGTGGCGTCGACCTCTGCCATGTCTAGGCCGATTAGTCGCACCAGGAAACGCGCGGACGCGCTAAAAAGGTCAAGTCAGCTTTTTCTGATAATCTTCCACTTCTATTGATCGACGCCGTCTTTGATTGCGCAGCCGACGATGTCCAGAGCATCGCTAAGGAATAGTTAACGAGATGTCTGCCCCGCCAGATCGTAATCGCCTGCAAGCAGCCTTGGAAGAAGCTGACCTGCGAGTGCTGCTTATGGTGATGTTTCAGATCAGTGGCGAAGAACGTTGGTTGCAGGAGCCTTATCGCGCTCGGCGGGACGTGAAGCTCATCGCCGATGAGGATGCAGGATTTACGCCTGAAGTACAGGCCGAGATACGCGCAGCTGCCCTGCAAATGCTGACCGATCAGGCCCACTCCCCGGCGCATCCTGTGCCTGATGAAGCGCTCTTAGAGCGCATGATGTCGGTCTGTCTTGGCGAGAAAGTGGCGCCAGAGTATGCGCCAACGATGCGGGAACAAATGGGGTTTGCACCGGTGATGGAGAGCCTAACGCCCCTTAAGGCGGTGCCAGTTAGTCACCAATTGCCGGTGATTATTGTTGGTGCCGGGATCAGCGGCATTCTGCTGGGTAAAATGTTGTTGGAGCAGGGTATACCTTTTCGAATCTTCGACAAGAACAGCGAGGTAGGGGGGACATGGTGGGAGAACAGGTATCCCGGCTGTGGAGTAGATACCCCTAATCATGCCTACTCGTTTTCTTTTGGGCCGCGCTATCCGTGGCGGCGATTTTTCTCGCCTCGAGCCGATATTCAAGATTATTTGGAGCAAACCGCAGCGGCGGCCAATCTCTATCCGCACATCGAATTTAACACCCGGATAGAACAGGTACGGTGGGACAGCGATAACGCCTGTTGGCAAGTGACGGTTCGATCCTCCGCCGGTGAGTCAGTGGTGCAGGGCTTTGCGGTAGTCAGCGCCGTGGGTCAATTGAATCTGCCGTCCCTGCCAACGCTTCAAGGGATGGAAGACTTTGAGGGCCCTATTTTCCATTCTTCTGATTGGCCCACAGATCTAGATCTGGCGGGCAAAAGAGTGGCAGTGGTAGGCACTGGCGCCTCGGCGATGCAGATCGTACCGACTCTCGCCGATACGGTGGCTGAACTGACCGTTTATCAACGCAGTCCCCAATGGGCACGTCCGATCCCTCGTTTTCATGACGAGCTCAGTGAATCGGCGCACTGGTTAGTGGAACAGGTGCCCTTTTATGCAGCCTGGCTGCGCTTTACCGTGCTATGGCGTTACGGTGATGGTCTGCTGCCGTTTTTGCGCAAGGACCCTGACTGGCCGCACCCAGAGCGCTCGATGAACCGTGTTAACGAAAAACATCGACTCGAATTGTTGGGGCACATCGAAAATACGTTGGGTGATCGTCACGACTTGTTGCAAAAGTGCATTCCTGAGTATCCGCCTTACGGCAAACGCATGCTGCTGGATAACGGCTGGTTTCAAACCTTACTCAAACCCAATGTAGAACTGGTGACCGCGGCAATAGACCACCTCGATCAGGAGGCGATTATCAGTTCGGATGGCGTTCGCCGTGAGTTTGACGTGGTAGTGCTGGCAACCGGTTTTCAGGTGGGCAAAATGGCGGCTCGACTGAACATCACTGGCCGTGATGGCATTCGATTGGAGGACGAGTGGGCAGATGATGATCCGAGCGCCTATCTCGGTATTTCGGTGGCGGGGTTCCCCAACTTGTTTTGCATGATGGGGCCGGGCACCGGGCTGGGGCATGGCGGCAGCGCCATGTTTCAGGCAGAAGTGCAGGCGCGCTATGTCACCGAATGCGTGACGGGCATGCTGAATCGTGGAGACCGGTCCATGGAGGTCAAAAAGGAGGTACAGCAGGATTTCGTCGACCGGTTGGATGCCGAGCATGCACAAATGATCTGGATGCATCCGGGTCTGCATACGTATTACCGTAATGCCAAAGGGCGAGTCTTTTCCTTGCTGCCTTGGCGGGTCGTGGATTACTGGCATATGGCCAGACGCGTCAACCAAGACGACTACCGCTTCTCGCGTTCCAGCAGAGAGCCATAATGGTGGCGTCCCAGATTCCAGTACGCCACGGCGAGTAGACAATAAACCCCAGTGTCGATCATGCCCATACCTGCCCTCGTAGGAGCGATTGGCCGGGTCAAGACACGCGCGCAGGGTTGAGGGCTATCAACGCGGGGCTGAAATTCGCAGCGGTGTTGTTCTCGGTCGGCCTCAGTAAACGCATCCTTTTTAGTGATCATATGTGACAGTGTCGTAGAAGGTCATCGCCCTTTCCCGCACGGGAGCGACTTGCCCACCGCTCACTGCTTTGCCATCCAGTCACGTCACTAAGGTGCTGTTTTTAATCGGATTAGTGCCCCAGTTTTCGTTCACTTCGCGAACTTTGGCTATGGCGAGCCTTCATTTTTCACAAAACTGAAACAAAAAATTCATCTTCCCGAAAAGGAAGCGCCATTAAAGTTTCATGGTCTGGTCGTATGTTGGGTATCAACAACCAACGCGGTCAAAGAATTATGCTTTTTCATCTAACACCTCGAAGCATCTTTTTACTTTTCACGCTGCTGTTCAGCTTGACCGCCGGCGCTGGCGCCAGAGCGGCTGATGAGCTGCTCATTTATGTCTTCTCTGCGGACGCTCCCGCTGCCGACGCAGAGGTGGTCATCGACCAGAAACCCGTCGGAAAAACTGCTTTAGACGGCTCATTACTGGTCGATGTCAGTGGTGATGGCACCCATACACTCTCTGTAGTGACGGATGAGGGGAACGTCGAAACGCGATTCAGCTCGGCCGCGGGCCAGCTAATAGACGCCATTATCGAGATTGACCTTGATGAGGTGTTCTTGGATATCTACTCCCAGGCAGAGGGTGTTGCTGACCGCCAGCGTGCTGCAGAGGGAACCTTGAAAATCTTGGTAACCAGCGGCGGCGAACCGGTATCTGAGGAGTCGGTTTACATCGCGGGTCTCGGCACATCTTTGCGCACCAATGCGTCAGGTGAGGTGAGTATCTCATTACCCCGAGGCCGTTATCGGACTCAGATCGCAGAGCAATCGGCCAATCTTCGTGTCGTCGGTGGACTGACGCGAACGGTTGAGCTCGCCATCAACGATTCGAGAGAGACGATCGAAGTGGCAGTGCCCCAGCTAGAGGAAGTGTTTGTGGTGGCAAGCTTCGATCCTACCAGTCTCGAGGTCAGTGAACGCGACACGACGAACATTGTCGATACGATTGGGGTTGAGTTGCTCGCTCGATTTGCGGATTCAGATGTCGCCGCCTCGGTGGTGAGGGTACCGGGTATCTCGGTTCAGGATGACAAATATGTGTTTATTAGGGGTCTTGGGGGCAGGTATGTCTCGGCAACGCTCAATAACGCCACGATGCCGTCAACCAATCCTACCAAGCGCACCGTGCCTCTTGATTTGTTTCCCTCAAATTTTGTCAGTCAACTGGATATCAAGAAAACGTTTTTAACCTCCATGCCAGGTGAGTCGACGGGCGGAAACCTGGTAATCAACACCAAAACGTTCCCCGACGAGGCGATAAGGGGTGTGAATATTCAAGGTGGCTACACTCCGGGTTTAACGTCTGAAACGGTTTTTGTCGACCCGTTAGCCGGCGATTTTGATGGGCTTGGCTGGGACGACGGCACACGGCGGGAAGATCCAGCCTTGTCAGTGATTTCAGGGATGCTCGCGAGTGGACAGGCGGTGGACAGTCAGACGGGAGAGACCTTTCAGTTAGATGACTACACGGCAGGAGAGCTCCGACGGGCAGGCGCGCTGTTGCTAGAGGATGGATTTGACCCAAGTTTTGAGTCGGCGGCGCCTGCTGCAAAGATGGGCGTGAATTTCGGCGATTTATTTTTGCTCGATCGCTCGGAGCTCGGTGTCTATGCGGCGCTGAATTATTCCAATGAATGGAGCCAGCGTGAAAATGGAGAACGCTATACCTACGAGTCGCAGGGTGAAGTCGCTGATAATTTCCTTTACCGCCAGTACAGCAACACCATCCAACTAAACGGATTTTTATCAGTTGGTTGGAACGTGGGTGACAGCACCTTCGAGTGGAATACGGTGGCATCCCGCGTCACCGATAGCCAGCTGGAGCGATCAGTGGGCCAGGAAGGAGATGAGTTTCAAGCGCTGATCAGGCAGACCATTCAATGGGAAGAGCGCCAGTATCTCTCGACACAGGTAGCGGGCTCCCACTTTCTGACGGATAGCGGCTCGCTTCTCTTCGAATGGCAGGCAACGCTCAGTCAGGCCGACCGGTACGCACCTGATCGCAGAGAATATGATTTTACTGCGACCTCCAGTGCTACGAATCCGGAAACGCTGAAAGCACAATACGATTTTCAAAGCCCGAACGACCAGCAGACTGATCTCTTTAACGGATTTATTTTGGAGCCGGGTACTATCGTTCGCCGCTATGATGAATTGGTCGACGACAACCTGGATCTATCGGGCAAGTTTGTCTGGGATGTTTTCGATAGTGGCGTCAGTTTCGCGCAGCTCACAACAGGCGTACAGGTTATCAGTCGTGCGCGTGATGCCGACAGCGCGACGTATGGATTCAATGTCAATCAGGTCAGGGATGACCTGCTTCGCACTAGCAATCTACTCGTTTCAGACGTGGTTTATAGCTGCGACGATGCGGCAGCCAGCATCGAGTGCGGGGCAGAAACAGCGCGAGGGATTTCGAATAACGCTAACACCGGTTTGGTATTTGTTGACAAGACTTTAGCGTCAGATAGCTACGATGCAGAGTTGGAATACAACAGTGCTTATGTGATGTACGACCACACCTTTGATTCATCTTGGCAGGTGATAGTCGGTGGCAGGTACGAAACCTATAAGCAGATCACTAATACTTTTTCTCTGCAGGGTGAGCAGGGCTCTGTGCAGTCAGTTATTGATGAAGACAGCATTCTGCCTAGTGTCGGAGTCAACTGGTTTGTCGCCGATACACATCAATTGCGTTTTGCCCTTTCACAAACAGTAGCTAGACCTGATTTTAAAGAAGCCGCAAACGCGACGTTTTACGATAATGAATTCAACGTTCGAGTGAGAGGTAATCCCTTCCTCGAAATTTCCAACATTATCAACGCTGACCTGCGCTGGGAATGGTACCTCTCGGAGATAGATAACCTCTCTGTCGCGTTGTTCTACAAAGATATGGACAAGCCAATCGAGCGCGTCGTTCAGGCTGCATCAGGCACGGCTGGTAACACGCGAACATTCCAGAATTCAGATTCCGCTGCTTTATATGGCGTTGAGTTAGACGGTCGTTTCGAGTTCATTCTTGGGGATGGCTACGACCAAACCTTATTTTTTGCGTTTAACGCAGCGTTTATCGAGTCTGAAGTCAGTGCTAATAATCAAGAGGATCGGTCGCTGCAGGGGCAGCCTGAATACACCGCGAATCTGATCTTTGGCTACGATCACATCAGTGCCGGGCACCAGCTCACTGTGCTGCTAAATCAAAACGGCAAATCGATTGCCGACGTTGGCGTATCGGGCCAGCCAGACGTATTTCTGGAGCCGCGCCTAGATCTTAACGTTGTCTACCGCTTTGGTATTTCTGACTCACTGACGCTCAAAGCCAAACTCGAGAATCTGCTCGACGACGAGATTGAGTACACCCAGGGCGGTCAGGTTTTTCAGGTTTATAACCGCGGACCCTCCATCCAAGTGGGTCTTGATTGGCAGTTCTAACTTTTCCCTTTTCATTGTTCTTGCGAGGCAGTAAAACCATGATCCGACAAGTACCGAAGATATTCTTCACATTAGTCATGCTGGCTGTTCTGGGCGCCTGCTCAGGGGATGACAGCACTACGATCAATATCGAAGCACCGTCTAATAACGGGGGCGACAGCTCTGGTGGTGATTCTAGTGGTGGTGACTCTGGCGGAGATTCCGGCGGCGAGACGCCAGCGGAGTGCCCTGCGGGCACGTCTGAAGTCAGCGAGGGACTGTGCGAACTGCCCGCGACTGTCGACAGCGATTTGACCCTGACCTCAGGCGTGAGCTATCTGATGACCGATCGCGTGACTGTGGGTAACGGAAACGGTCAGTTAGAGACCAATGGCGACGGCACGCTGGATGACGGCAGCGCGGTTCAATCGGTCACACTCACGATTGAAGCCGGTGTTGAGGTGCGCGGTAAGACAGGCACCTTCGCGAATCTGCTCATCACCCGCGGTAGCAAGATCATGGCGATGGGTACAGCGGATGCGCCCATTGTGTTCTCTTCAGATGATGTCGGCTACGACGGCTCTGGTGAGTGGGGCGGTTTGATCATCCACGGTTATGCGCCTCACAACGAGTGTGCGGTGGGTGGCAGCTACTGCGACATCGACTCCGAGGGTGAATCAGGCTTCGCAGGTGGTTACGACCCCGACGACAGTAGCGGAGTCCTGCGTTACGTAGTGGTTGCAGAGGGTGGCTACGAGTTCTCTACTGGTAACGAAATCAACGGTATCTCACTGGTGGGCGTGGGTCGCGCTACCGAGATGGATTACATTCAGGTGCACGGCAACTCCGATGACGGCATCGAGTTCTACGGAGGTAACGTCAACGTCAAGCACGGTGTCTTCACCAACAACAACGACGATTCTGTCGATTGGGATGAGGGCTATCAGGGCAACCTGCAGTACATCATCGTGAAGCAGGGCGCGTCGAAAGGTGAGGCGTTTGAGATGGATACCGAGGGTTCTTCGGTGGGCTTCTTATCCAAGCCGACGCTTGCGAACGTCACGGTCATCAATGACAAGGTTGCTGATCGAGCGACTTACAGTCTGAACTTCAAGAAGCGCTCTGGTGGCTTCTTCCACAACACGATTGTCACCGTGTCTCCTGAATCTGAGACTGCCCTCACTACCTGCGTGAATGTGGACGGCTCCGGATCAGAGGGTCTTGTGGGTTCCGCGCTAGTGTTGAATAACTGGATTCAGGATTGTGCCTTGGGCGCCGGTGATCGCGGCACTCTGGCCAATGTGTCGGGTTTGGACAATGGCACGATCAATGCGGTGGCGGCTGAGTTGGATAACAACTTTGCCTCGCAGGCGTCAGCGGCAGTGCTAGCTAGTCCTATTGACTGGGATGCGATAAACAGCGCGTTTTCCGAGTCAGTAGCTGATGCCAGCTACCTCGACGCCACGAGCTACATCGGTGCAGTCAATCCGGATGGTAGCGACGTGTGGTGGGCTGGCTGGACAGTCGAGGGCTCTGTAGGAAACCCCACTGTGCCCGAGGCAACCTGCCCGCCGAGCACCGAGACGCTGGATTCTGGGCTGTGCCTGTTGCCTGCGACAGTCGATGCTGACCTCACCTTGAATGGCGGCGTCGATTATTTGATGGAAGGCCGCGTGACGGTGGGTAACGGCAACGATCAGTTGGGTGTTAATTTAGATGGCACGCTGCCCGACGGCTCTGCCGTGAGCAACGTGACGCTCACTATCGAGGCCGGCGTGAAGGTGTATGGCAAGACCGGCACCTTCGCGAACCTCCTCATTACTCGCGGCAGCAAGATCATGGCCAAGGGTACCAAGTCAGCGCCGATTGTCTTCTCTTCTGACGACGAAGGCCTTGACGGCTCCGGCGAGTGGGGCGGTCTCATCATTCACGGCTTCGCACCGCACAATGAGTGTGCGGTGGGCGGCAGCTACTGCGATATCGACTCCGAGGGCGAATCAGGCTTCGCTGGTGGGTACGACCCGGAAGACAGCAGCGGTGTACTGAACTACGTGGTGGTGGCCGAGGGCGGCTATGAGTTCTCTACCGGTAATGAGATCAACGGTATCTCGCTGGTGGGCGTGGGCAGCGGCACAGAGATGGATTACATCCAAGTGCACGGCAACTCCGATGACGGAATCGAGTTCTACGGGGGTAACGTCAACGTCAAGCATGGTGTCTTCACCAACAACAACGACGACTCTGTGGATTGGGATGAGGGTTACCAGGGCAACCTGCAGTACATCATCGTGAAGCAGGGCGCGTCGAAGGGTGAGGCGTTTGAGATGGATACCGAAGGTTCGTCCGACGGCGTCCTCTCCAAGCCGACCTTGGCTAACGTGACGATCATCAACGACAAGGTTGCCGATCGTGCAACATACAGTCTGAACTTCAAGAAGCGCTCAGGTGGTTTCTTCCACAACACCGTTGTGACTGTCGCCGATTCGTCTGATACCGCGGTGGACACGTGCATCAACGTCGACGGCTCGGGCTCCGAAGCGCTGGTAGGCACCGCGCTGGTGATCAACAACTGGATCCAGGACTGCGGTCAGGGCACTGGCGTTCACGGTGGTCTCTCTAGCACCAACGTCAGCTTTGATGCCTCTACGGTCACCGAGACTGATGCAGCGCTGGATGCGCTGTTGAGCTCGCAGGCGCCAGAAGCATCAGGTCTGGCACCACTGGATTGGAGTGCAATCAACGGCGCCTACTCAGAGTCCATGGCAGATGGTGACTATCTGGATGCGACTGACTACATCGGCGCGGTGAACCCCGATGGCACTGATCCTTGGTGGGCCGGTTGGACAGTCACGGGGTCACTCTGATTGTGTGCTGTTGCGAGGTCATGATCTGGATGACCCCCGTCGATGACAGTGTGGCAAACCCATGAACAGGGTTCTGGTAGTGGATGATGATGCCGGTATCAGAGAAATGCTCAGACTCGTGCTGGAAACAGCCGGCTTTGAGTGTTTGGAATCGGCCGATATTCAAGAGGCTTACTGGCATATCACAGATCATCCCCCAGACGTTTTGTTACTAGATTGGATGCTACCTGGCGGCAGTGGCATCGAGCTGTTGCAACGAATCAGGAAAGATCAGGCCACTCACTCGTTACCGGTGATAATGCTCACTGCCAAGGCGCATGAGGACAACATTATTCAGGGCCTCGATATGGGTGCCCACGATTACATTACGAAGCCATTTTCGCCCAAAGAGTTGCTTGCTCGGATCCGCGCGCTATTCAGGTATCGCGACAATCAAGGGGCGCAAACCGAATGCCGTGTCGGCGACTTGTTGCTGGAAGCCGATAGCCAGCGCGTAACGATGGCGTCAAGGGTACTCGAAATAGGACCTACCGAATTCAAGTTGCTTTATTTCTTCATGACCCATCCGGAACGCGCATTTTCACGTGCCCAAATACTAGATCATATTTGGGGGAAAGATGTGTACGTGCAAGAGCGGACAGTAGACGTCCACATTAGGCGCCTAAGAAAACTGCTTCAGGCCGAGAACACTGCCTATAGTGACCTTATTCAAACCGTGCGCGGCACCGGATATCGATTTTCCCCAAGAGACCTGTTGGCGTCAGAGCAGCAGGCAGAATCGCCCGCAAGCAATAGCGCTGCAACCACCAGTCATTGAGGTTGCCTGGACTTCGCTCGATCGGCTGAATATGACCGTCGCGGAGTTCGAGGTTACTGCGAATTTTCTCAACGAGGATGAGGGGCGGCGCACGGTTCGTTTGGATTGTGTTGGCAGCGGGTGTTTCGGTAGCTCTGGCGCATTACTCGGTTTTGAAGGGCGGATCGCTTAGGGGAATGCTTGGCTTCTTTCCTTTCCTTAGTAATCGTACTTAGCGGCTTCATACACGGTCATTGCCTTTTCCCAGACGGGTCCTACAAGGCCATCGCCTACCGGCTTACCATCCAGTTCGACCACGGGTCCGATATGTTTGCTGGAGTTGGTAATCCAAACTTCATCTGCCTGATGCACCTCGTCCATGGTGACAATCCGCTCCTCCACCTGAATCGATCCGTCCTGACGCATGGATTCAACCGCGATATGCCGGGAAATACCCGGAAGTATCTGGTTATCCAATCGAGGGGTGGCGACTACCCCATCCTTGACTATAAAAACGTTGCTGATGCTCGCCTCAGTCAACTCGCCCTGAGCGTTATACAAGATGGTTTCGTCCTTCTGGGCCGCGTAACTCTCTTGAAAATGGAGTACGTTCCCCAGTAGAGCCGTCGACTTAATATTGCATCGGCGCCAGCGTAAATCCTGCGCAGACACAGCCCTGAGTCCGGATTTCAGTTTGCGATCAGGGATTTCAGGGTGAGGGTCAATGGCGATCACCATCGCAAAGACGGTTGGCTTGATATCGGTGGGAAAGCCTTGGAAACGACGTCCTTCATTTCCGCGGCTAACGTGGAAATAGATTCCAAGATTCTCGCCGCCATTTTTTTCGCTCAGGTTTGTCGCTACGTCACGCCATTGATCATCACTTAATGGATTTTCGATGCCAATACTGTTTAGGCCCCTGTTCATCCGATCTAGGTGCAGTTGTAGGGCAACCGGTCTTCCGCCGTAGGATGGCGTGGCATCGTAGACGCCGTCCCCAAAAAGGAATCCGCGATCGAAGGGGGATATTCGCGCCTCCTCGGCCGGCATGTAGTCGCCATTTAGATAAACAATCATGATGTGCCTCCCTCGAAAAAAGGTTTTTTCAGTGCCCAGCGATGCTGGGAACGCTTTGTGACCGTCGGGATCCCCATTAGGAAGATTTGATGACTTTGAAAACGCCCAGAGTGCAGATAGGCACGACGTAAACGAGGGCGAAACCCACCGCGAGTGCTGAATATCCCTGAGCGACCAGCGCAACAATACCTAACGATCCCAGCAATCCGCCTAAAATCAGGGTGATAACGGCGATGGCTGCCCTCGCTGGATGCCCCAGCGTATCACCTTCATCTGGCGCGACTACGGCTTCAATACGTTCGATCAAACCTTGTACCAATCCAGCGCCGGTCTCTACTAGTGTGCCCAGCAATGCCACGAGGAAAATGCCAAGCAACAGTGGAGTGGTATAGCGGGCCATCATCCAGTAATTGGGAACAGGCTGATTCAGGATTTCTGGGTAACCAACGGCGTAGCTGACGTGGAAAAGCACGGCGGGGATCATCACGACAACACTTGCAAAGACGCCGGCTAAAATTGCTTCGCGTCGCGTTTGAATCGCGCGGGTGGAAAAGAGTAAGACCGGCGCGATAGCAAGGTTATACATGGCATAGAGCACGCCACCCTTGAACCAGCCTGGTTCTTTGGCGCCGTTGCTGATCGCCAGCAAGACATCCACCTCTCCATGGCTCAGTATTTCAATAAAATAATAGCCAAATACGGCATACATGCCGATTGACCACCAAGTGAGCACCTTCTCCACAGCCCCGCGGCCGAGGTATACCAGCCCAACAACCAGGGTTAGTATTCCGGCAATACCGATATAGCGAGAGATACCGAACTCTTCCTCTAATATGCCGCCCGCAGCGGAACCCACCACACCGAGTACCAGCAAAAATAACAGTAGGTAAAGGACTTCAAAGCACACCCAGAACCGGCCGATGAGGTGACGAAAAAAGCTGCGGTAGTCGTAAACTTGAAAGACCCGAGCGAATTCGTAGGTGGCGGCAAGCACGGTGGCGAATACACAGGCTGCTACGGCGGTCCCGAGCAATCCCCCCAAAAGTCCGTAGCGGGTGAAAAATTCAATGACTTCCCGCCCAGTACCATACCCGCCACCCATGACCACAGAGACAAACACTGCGGCGGGCACGACATAGATATGAAAGAGTCGATTCATACTCATTCGGTCTTATAGATTATGCCGTCTTTCATGACGAAGCCAATGTGTTCTAGCAATGTAATATCCTCGATCGGGTTGCCCCTCACGGCGATCACGTCGGCATACTTGCCGACGCTAATCGATCCTAGATGATCACTTTTGCCTAAAAGATCTGCAGCGTTTTTTGTCGCAGAGACAATGGCTTCCATTGGCGGCATGCCTGCTTCTACCATCAACGAAAATTCTTGAGCGTTATCGCCGTGCGCTGACACGCCCGTGTCAGTGCCAAAGGCGATTTTGACGCCGGCCTGATAGGCCCGCCCAAACGTGGCCTGAATTTGGGGCCCAATCGCCGCGGCTTTGGGCCGTACCATCTCGGGAAAGTAGCCATCGATCTTGGCCTTTTCGGTGACAAAGTTACCCGCCATGATGGTCGGCACTAAGTAAGTGTCGTGTTGCTTCATCAAGCGCATGGTATCGGCATCCATGAGGGAACCATGCTCAATACTCGCTACTCCTGCGCGAATCGCTAGCTGCATTCCCTCAACGCCGTGGGCGTGAGCGGCGACCTTAAAGCCGTAAGCCTTGGCTGTCGCAACGATCGCATCTAATTCATCCTTGAAGAGCTGCGAATTTTGTCCGCTTTTGGCCTGACTCAGTACACCGCCGGTCGCCGATATTTTGATCAAGTCCGCACCATTTTTATAGCGTTGACGAACAGCCTTACGGGCATCTACCGGACCATTAATAATGCCTTCCACCGGTCCTGGGTCGCGTCGCAAGCCTGCTCGATAACCATTGGTAGGATCATCATGGCCCCCTGTGCTCGATAGCGGCATCCCAGATGTAAACACTCGTGGTCCCGTGGCGATGCCTTTAGCAATTGCATTGCGGAGCGCGACGGTGACGTCTGCACGGTCACCTAGGTCTCGCACTGTCGTGAAGCCCGCCATTAACGTCAGCTCAGCATTCCACGCTGCCAGTAAGGC
The DNA here is from genome assembly GCA_905478845.1 of uncultured Luminiphilus sp. Taxonomy (GTDB): domain Bacteria; phylum Pseudomonadota; class Gammaproteobacteria; order Pseudomonadales; family Halieaceae; genus Luminiphilus. The sequence goes on along the minus strand of CAJQKG010000247.1, from coordinate 999 downwards.
AAGATCAGGCGGTCCTAGCCTGATTTTGTCGAGTTCATAAGCCGTGGAATAGGCGACCATTAAGTGAACGTGCATATCGATTAAACCGGGGAGGCAAGTATGCTCAGACAGATCGATTACCTGTGCCTCTCCCTCATAGCGGTCGCCCGAGCGAATCGAGGTGATGCGGTCCTGGTCAATGGTGATCAGTTGCTTGTCTAATATGGTTCGGGTGTTTACGTCGAGCAGCTTGCCGCATGTCAAAACGGTTGTCGGCTCGGCTGATGCGGGGAGCACGCCGAGCAGTAACAGTGCCAAGGTAGACATAAAAAATCGCATCATTTCTCCTGCAGATTTATCGTTTCACTCGGTGAAAACCCTCGAGAGGGTAAGGTTTGATGCCTTGGCGGACTGCCATTGAGAGGGCTATTCATCTGTGGAGGTGTCGGCAGCTGTGCCGTGTCTCGCAAACCAGGCCAAAATGGCGTTCACTTTCGCGATTAATTGGCTCGGGCGCGCTTCAATCTGGTGGCTCGCGCCCGGTACCCTGACCAGTGCCGTATCGACACCTTCTATCTGTAACGCATTGTAGAACTGCTCAGCTTCTGAAATCGGTGTGCGCCAGTCCTCTTCGCCGTTGATTAACATCGTTGGAGTGGTCACATTTCCGATCAGGGCGAGTGGCGAGTGATTCCAATAATCCATTGGATTGTCCCAAGGTCTATCAATGAACCAGTCGCTCGCCGCGAGTTTGCTCACATCGCTTGTTAGGACCAAGCTGGCCCAATTGATCACCGGGTTAATCACTGCCGCTGCGCGAAAGCGATTGGTTTTACCGACGATCCACGCCGTTAGGGTGCCACCGCCGCTGCCACCAAAAACATAGAGTTGGTCTTTATCGACAAACCCCATGGCAAGGGTCGCATCAACCATATCCATCAGATCGTCGTAATCGCGAGTTGGAAAGTCGTGGTCGATGGCATGGGCAAACTCAGCGCCGTAGCCGGTAGAGCCCCTAGG
>CAJQKG010000246.1 GCA_905478845.1 uncultured Luminiphilus sp. | reverse complement strand
TTACGCTTGGTACCTGCGCGCCCTCTAGCGTGACCACAACGACGGTGCAGAACCATCCTGCAGGTTTCGTGCCGACTTATTTGGTGTGACCTCCGGGCCTCGTCGATGCACAGCAGATTCATTTCTGCTTTCGCAAATTCAAATTCATCTGCGGTGGCCGCAGTGACAATTATCTGCTTCGCTTGACAACATTCGGCCGCTCTTTCTGCACGGTAATCGGTGGCAATCGCGCTCCGCACGATAGGGTCGCGTTGCCTTTGGCGGATTGTAGGACTAACCCCCCTTTGCCGTGATCAGCGGCAATCACTGGTTGAACTTTCAGGCTAATTCGGGCGTCAGATGGCGCTGACGATATGTGCGCCCCAGCCGTATTCTCATTCCCACGCCCAACATAAACAAAGGTATGAAAGGTTCAAAAGGCCAAAAGGGTAGCCATAACTCGAGCTCACTCGACCAAGCTGGGCGGAGCAGCGTACCGGAGACAAGAGGCTGCCAGAGGTGGCCGGAGGCGGCTAAGATAAACGCACCGACCATTACTCCAGTGCCGATCATTCGATGGAGTGACCAGTGGATGGGAGGCGCTGTCATCAACTGCCCCCAGGCAATGATGCGCAATGCGAATGCCGCAAAGCCTAAACCGTAAAAGCTGATATCCCACCAATGTTGTGTTTGATAATAAAAAACATTCCACCAGTACACACTGAAAGGGTAAGCCCATAAAAAGTAAACTCCCGCACGGTGCAGAAAAGTCCACTGCTGCGGCGTGAGGCGACGTCGAAAAAAGCCAAACGACGTGAGGGTCATAGCGGCCAATAATAAGTAACCGCTGCTGCCTTCTAGCTCATCACGAAGTAGGTATATTTCGGCGTAATAATGTTCGCTGTGCGTTGAAGAGACAATAAAAATGAAGGCGCCTTGCCATGCCATGGCCATCGCAAAAGAGAGTCCAACGTAACGCCTATTTCGTAACAGCCATAGGAATCCCTCGTTGGGAAACAGCTTAAACAGTGCCGAGGTGGCTGTGACTAAAAAGATAAAGGGAACAGCCCATCGCACTGAGTATTGAATCATTTCTGCGACGGCGTGAGGCGACGCCAGGTCAAGCGTGAGTAGCTTCATGATCATAAAGCTATTGATAAAAATGGCGAGTAACGCGAATAAAATCCACTCGTTAAGCCATTTTGAGCGAAAAAGACGCTTCGCCAAATGGGCTCTCCAACATCAGCAACGATTGCCGATACTCTAACCCATGTGCACGGCTGCGTGGCGACGATCTCATGGCGCTAGAGCAGCCGTAGGGCCTTATCGTGTAATGCGGTACTCTGACTGGGCAAAGAGGTTGTCTATGGTGAAGTGGTTCAGTTCGTTGATGCTGTGGTTATTGATTGCTGCCCCTTGGGGGGCTGCTCTGTACGCCCACTTTTGGTTGGCGGCAGATCAGCTTTGGTCTGTGGAACAGCCCTATCGTCAACTGACGTCAGTGCTCATGTTGGCATTGGGAATGTGCGCCAGCTTTGCGCTGTACTGCGTATTATTTCGGGGCGGTAAGCCTCGATAACGTTTTCGAACCACTCGTCGTTGTATCGGTTTGCAAGGCGCCGTGCGAGGGCCGGTATTGGGAGGAGTAGAGTATGAGTGCAGCGTTAAAAGGTGGCGATCGAGCGTCGCGTGTTAATAAGGAGTGGGTAGCGGTTGTAGTGCTGGCCTCGATGTTACTGGCTGATGGCATTCGTGCTGAAATCCACAACGACGTTGAACAGTGGTATCGCACTTCCTACGCCGTTCTGTGGTCAGAGAGCCCCGCCGATCATATCGACGCCATTCTGCGTCACTATGCGCCACAGATTATGACGCACACTGCGACAGGCGAGGTGCGCACTGATGCCCGTGATGGGTGGTTGAGAGCGCCGATGGCTGAGTGGGTGGCCGATGGGTGGCAATCTGCTGAGCTGATCCAATTGGATACGACGATCATTAACGACAGCACCGCGACGTTTATGGCGCGATGGCGTGACGTCTATGTTGATGGGATGACCGAGGAGAGTTGCGGTTGGTATCTGGCAGATCGATTCGATGAGCAGTGGATGATTACGGCTTATGCCGATAGCGTTTGTGACGATGCCTCCTAAATTGTTTGCTTAGCGATCCCATGAAGAGGGTGAGATGACGCGTGTAACGGACAAAGCGCTCGGCATGAAGGCCGACATTACGCGCCGCGAGTTTGTGCAGGGCAGCGCTGTAGCGCTGGGCGCCTCACTGGCGCCAGGGCTGGTTGCGGACAATCCTAGTGGTAACCGACTATCCGATGGCGAGATGCCGCTTTTTGACTATCCCCCCACCAAAACGGGTTTGAGAGGTGCTCATGCGGGTGCCTATGAAGTGGCCCATGCACTCGCGCGTGACGGTGCGCGATTTCCTAACCCTGACGTATTGGATGAGCACTATGACTGTGTCGTGGTGGGTGCGGGTATCTCGGGTCTGGCTGCTGCGCATTATTATCAACAGCAGTTTGGTGCTGAGGCGCGCATTTTATTGCTTGAAAATCACGATGATTTTGGGGGCCATGCCAAGCGAAACGAATTTCACCAAAGTGGCAAAATGGTGCTCTCCCTCGGCGGCACGCACAATTTAGAGTGGTGGAGCTTTAGCGATAGGGTAAAGCACTTTATGTCAGAGCATGGCGTCGACACGGTAGCGATGCGCGATCAAATGACCTTTCAATATGGTCGTTCAGCGCCCAACAGTCCGGCTATGTGGTTTGATCGAGAGACTTATGGCGAGGATCGGCTTTTGCCGCAATTTAATCTGAGCCGAAAACTGACATCCGAGGCGATCGAGCGCATTCCAATTTCTCGGGCCGGACGTGACACCTTAAAACGTTTTTACAGCAGTGTACCGATGCTGTTCTCAGACAAAACTGAGGCAGAAATCGAGGCCTTACTCAGCGGCATAAGTTATCCCGACTTTTTGCGGCAATACGGCGGTTTAACGGAAGACGCAGTGCAACTTTTTGCGAAGGAAGAGCATGGTTCTTGGGGGCTCGAAATGCGTGCTATTTCGGCGACCGAGGCGTTGTGGGAGGGGTATCCCGGCGCCCATCTCTTTTCTGATGAGGGGTGGCAAGAGGACGCGGTTGGCTATCCTGTGGCGATGTGGCCGGACGGCAATGCCAGTTTGGTAAGACTAATGGTAGCGCGCCTGATGCCTCACGTAGCGCCTGATGTACATGCCGACAATGTGGCGATCGCGAGTTTTGATTACGGCGCGCTGGATGACCCGGGGGCGGCTGTTAGATTGCGCCTCAATGCCACGGTAGTGGGCATTGAAAATACTGACGCGGGCGTCACCGTAGATTATGTGAAAGCGGGGAGGGTGTTACGCGTTAGGTCGCGACACGCGGTGCTCGCTTGCTATCACAGCATCATTCCTCATTTATGCCCCACGTTGGATGAGGCGCAAAAAGAAGCGCTACGATACCAAGTGAAGACTCCAATGCTGCTGACCAATGTGCTCATTCGAAACAGTCGCGCCTTAGACAAACTAGGGGTTGATGCGATTTCATGCCCCGGGCGATTGCATGCGCGGTTATTTCTGTTCCGCGGTATCAATACCGGGGGTTACGAGTATTCCGAAGACGACGAGGGGGCAGTGTCGCTGGTCTTCTGGGGCTCTATCTCACCGCCCGAAGACGCCTATGATCTGAAAAGCCAGCTACGAGGCTCCAGAGAAAAGATGTTGGCACTCACTTTTGAGGATTTCGAGCGAGAGGTGCGCACCGTGCTCCACGGCTTGCTGGGACCCGAAGGCTTTGATGTGACCGAGGACATTCTCGCCATTACGGTCAATCGTTGGCCACATGGTTATGCGTACGAGTATATGCAGTTGTGGGATCCGCAGTGGGCGCCAGGTGAAGCACCTCACGAAATCGCACGGAAATCCTTTGGTGCTATCGCCATTGCCAACTCAGATGCAGGCGCCTCTGCCTATACCCACGTTGCGATAGACGAGGCGCATCGAGCGATATCAGATTTGGTGTACGGGGGATAAAAAATCCTCACTAGGACGGCCAAAAGAATAATTTTTGTTAAAACGAGACATTATCGTAAAAAAAAACCGTAAATCGCCTAACCCTATGATTATTAGTGTGTTTAGAGGCTCCACAGATCGCTTTCCCTAACGTTAATTTTTGCTAGAGTAACAGTGCATCTAGACGGTATGGGTGCATAAAAATATAAAAATCGTTCCTTTGGAGGTAACATGAAGTTGAGTCGATTAGCACTTTTTATTGTCCCCGCCCTAACCGGGTATCACACGCCGCTAGCATTAGCTCAATCGAGTAACGTGACCTTAGAGGAGGTCGTCGTCACCGCCACTCGAAGAGCTGAATCGGCGCAAAATGTGGCGGTTGCCTTAACCGCGTTGTCCTCTCAGTCACTTGAAGACGCTAACGTGGTGGATATTACTGACATCGGCTTTCTTGCACCGAATGTGCAACTACAGCCAGTGAGTACATTTCCTGGCTTTGCGACATTTACTATGCGAGGCATAGGGACGGGCGCTAACAGTATTCGTACCCTCGATCCGGCCGTGAATGTGATGGTCGATGGCATGGTCGTGGCCACACAAATTGCGGGCCAATTGGACGCTTTTGATTATGAAGCGGTGGAGGTCTTACGCGGTCCACAGGGTATTTTCTTTGGCCGTAATTCCATTGCTGGTGCCATTCAACTGCGCACGGGAAAGCCCTCAGAGGAATTTGGCGGCAGAGTGAAGGTCGGCGTGGGGTCGCAGTCACTGGTTCAGTTAGAGGGCGTGATTGAGGGCGGCATGTCTAGCACTCTCAGAGGAAAGCTAGCCGTGCAGTACAGAAGCTTTGACGGTTATTTTGAAGATAACAATGGCGGAACTTTCGTTCCTACAGAAAGGAACCCTTCAGGGGCAGATCCAGGTACCGCCACGCAGAAACAAACCGAACAAGACAGTATCTTCATTAAGCCAACGATCACTTGGCAGCCGAGCGATCGTTTTGATTTGACTGTATACGGACAATATTTTGAAGATGATGGTGGCTCTGGGTCCACCCAAGCCTTCGTGGTTCCGGGAGCAGCCCCATCAACAACGTTTAATCTTTTTGGCTACACGCCGCCGACCGACCAATTTGAAGTCAACCACGACTTAGTCGGTAAGAGTGATACCGAAATTGAGCAATTGGTGGTCGAGGCGAACTGGTCTGTGGGTAATGGTGTACTGACCTCTGTCACTGGTTGGCGAGATCTGACATTTTCATCCAGCAGTGATATTGATGGCACGCCTTTTTTGTTGATTCACTTTCCTGATAACGAAGAGGAAGCGAGCCAGTTCTCACAAGAGATCCGTTATGCGGGGGAGATTAATGACCGTCTAGACTTCATCATCGGCGGTTTTTATTTGGATGCTGAGCAAAGTGTGATCGAGCGCCGCCAGTTTTCTGGACTGACCGCAGGCCGAGATCATTTTGACTATAACCACACTCAGGGTGCATTTACACAGGATGTTAAGAGCACTGCCGTTTTTGGTAATGTTCGCTGGGGGTTCACCGACACGTTAACCTTAAATGCAGGCATTCGTTTTAGCAGAGAAGAAAAGGATCTCAGTGTCACTCTGCTGACACTTTGCACCGGTGAGGGCTTTAATGGGTGCTCGAACGACAAGACTACAGTGAGCGACGACTGGAGCAATACTTCTCCTAGAGTGGCACTGGAGTATCGCCCTAGCGATGAGCTCATGTTTTGGGGGAGTTGGACTAGAGGTTTCCGGAGCGGCAACTATAACGCGCGCGCTCCTAGTATTGCAGCTTTGGGTCCCGCAGATCCGGAGCAGGCCGACCAGCTCGAAATTGGTATGAAAGCCGATTTTGCGGATGGGCGACTTCGAGCAAACATCACTGGGTTTTTCACCATCTATGACGAAGTACAGCGAATAACAAACGACTTGGATGCGCTGGGCAATCCATTGCAGCTACTCAATAACGCCGCCGAGGCTGAGATTCCGGGAATCGAGGCGGAGTTTACCTGGATACCGACGGACCGATTGAGGTTGATGGCGGGTATTGGGTGGATTGATCCTGAATATAAAAAGTTCACAGGGGTAGATATGGGCGCTGAGACTGTTCAGGAAAATGAAGCGCTGGCCAAAGAGCTCGAATTCGAAAGGGTCCCAGACTTCGAATATACGGTGACAGGGGAATATACAGTTCCAATAGCCGACCGCGGTGATCTGATCTTCCGTGGGCAATATGCATGGAGAGAAGGCTTTTACACTGACACCATCAATCGACCGTTACGTGCCATCGATGACTATGGCATCCTCGATGCCAGCGTTAGATTCGAGAACGAGAATTGGCGTGTGTCATTGTGGGGTAGAAATCTGACAGAAGAGAATTATGCCGATATCATCAGCGTTGGGTTCAATTATCAACAGTTTGGCGGCCAAGCGCGCACTTACGGTGTTGAGGTCGGTTATCGCTTCTAGCATCGCCGGGCATGATTTCTGAGAGCATATTGAAGAGGCCGGTTTATCCGGCCTTTTTTTGCTTGGTAATTGATCTCGGCAGGGTTCCGTGACCCATCGCAGCAGCGTGGCGGCTGCGCTCGCGGGAATCATCCCGCTCAGTGGAGCCTTACAGTAGCGGTCAGCGCGGTGCTTTAAGGGGCATTAGCGTTCAATGCGCAATAAGCCACCATCCCAATTCTCAGAGGCACTTCTCACTTCTGCATAGAGCTGTTTCAGACTGTCGTTGACCACGTAAATCTCAGTCATGTGCCCGCAAATCGCGGTCGTATCGAGATAGGTCGCGCCGCGTCCTTCATCAGTGAGGAAGTGGGTCGCCGATTCGAAACCCAGACTGTTGTAGTGCGCTACGCGCGCATCATGATCGCCAAAATTGAGTGCAACATGGTGAAAGCCACTTTCATTCGCGGCATACAAGTCGCGGAACGTGGAGGGGGCATCATTATGCTGAGTAACCAGTTCGATCATCACATCGCCCGACTGTGTATACGCTGCAGAAATATCCAGTTCAGCGGGCGAACCCCGATAGGTGACATTGTCCAAACTAATATGGCGGCGAACGAAAAAGGGCCCTAAGCCCCACAGTCGATGAAAGCGCTGAATAGCGCTATCAATATCGGTGACGTAATAGGCATTCTGAATAATATGATCTGTCATGTCGGGCCTCGGGAGGAGGTAGTATGGCGATAGTTAAAAAGGGTTATAAAGGGTTATAAAGGGTTATCTAGAGAGATGGTAACGAGAGCCTAACACTCGCCGTTGAGTCGGATGAGAAAAAGACTGCCGTAACAGTCGGTCTGCGGTGGGGCGACTCAGTCTTCACGGCTACACACTAGGAATCTGCGAATGTGCCTCGATCTATTTTTACGTCTCCGCCCACTGGTATCCCGATTCATTTTAGGGGTGAGTGTGTGCGTCGCCATGCCAGGATCGGCTAATACACTGATCATGAATGCCGTCATTATCGATGGGTCAGGCGCGCCGTCAGAAAGGGGGAGCGTGCGGATTAGTGGGTCGCGCATTGTTGCGAAAGGCGATCTCATCCCCCTCGATACGGATACGGTGATTGACGCAGCGGGCTTTGTGCTGGCACCCGGATTTATCGATACCCATAGTCATGCCGATAATTTGATCACGTCTCAGAGAGATGCCCTGACGAAGGTGACTCAAGGCATTACCACTGTGATTGTGGGGCAAGACGGCGAGTCTCCTTACCCCTTAACGACTTTTTTCACGACGCTGGAAAAGCAACCAGCGAAAATCAACGTCGCCGCGTTCGCAGGTCATAACACCTTGAGAAATCAAGTGATGCAAGCCGATGCCAACCGATCAGCCAGTGAGACCGAAATCAGTGCAATGCGAGCGCTACTGCGAGCAGAGCTGGCAGCGGGGGCATTAGGACTATCATCGGGTCTCGAGTACGAGCCGGGCATTTACAGTACTCCGGCCGAGGTGTTGTTGCTCGCCCAGGAGTCAGCTCGAGCGGGCGGGCGTTACATCAGCCATCTGCGAAGCGAGGATCGATGGTTTGAAGACGCCGTTGAAGAAATTATTCATATCGGCCGAGTAACCGGTATGCCGGTGAAAATTTCACATATCAAGCTTGCAATGACGCGTTTATGGAATACGGCACCGGCGTTAATCGCACAGCTTGATGCGGCGCGCGCAGAAGGAATTGATATCACTGCCGATATTTATCCTTACACGTATTGGCAATCCCATATGATGGTGCTCCTACCCGAGCGTGATCCAACCGACCTGAACGCGATTGACTTTGTGCTGCACGAGTTGGCACCACCCGACGGTATTATCTTCACCCATTTTCCGGTGCGCCCAGAGGTGGTGGGCAAAACGCTGACAGAGGTCGCTCGCTTGTATGATAAAAGCCCTGTCGACACGTTCTCTTGGTTGGCGCAGGAGTCAGTGGCGTACACGCAAAAAACTGGCGAGCCCGGCGATATGATGATCGGTACGAGTATGACTGAAGCCGATGTCCACGCGTTGATGCTGTGGCCGCATACGAATATCTGTACCGATGGCAGCTTATTAGATGGGCACCCAAGAGGTGCTGGGAGCTTTCCCAAAGTAGTGGGCCGTTACGTGCGTGAGCTGGGGCTATTACCACTAGAGCAGGCTATCCATAAAATGACCGGACTGCCCGCCGAGCATATGGGCCTGACAGAACGGGGGTCAGTGGCCGAGGGTTATATCGCGGATTTGGTTCTGTTTGACCCTGACACGATTATCGACCGCGCCACGACTCAAGCACCGTTTCGGTTATCCGAAGGCGTCAGCGACGTGTGGGTGGCGGGCCGGCGCGTGCTTCAGCAAGGCGCAATGAGTGATGCGTTTCCTGGCCGTGTCCTCCGACGTGCGAGTACCGATGGATGAATCTTCACACACCACACTTATTATTTTTAGGGGATGTTAAAAATCCCCTCGATGCCAAAACTGCGAGAGGGATGGTGGATTGGAGACCTGACCACTGTGTGGGTCAGTTACGCTTGCCCGGCTGCGAGGTGGATCTGGGACTCCCCGATCTGACACCGGCTGCGGCTTATGCATTGGGTGCGCGTAGCTTGGTGGTGGGGGTCGCGCCACTTGGCGGACAGCTTGCTCCCGAATGGTTGGCATCGATGCAAGGCGCACTGCGCGAGGGGCTCTCCCTTGTGAGTGGCTTGCATCAACGGCTGGTTGATATCCCTGCGCTCGCCAGTGAGGCAATGGCGCGCAATCTCGCGCTGATTGATGTCCGGGTGCCCCCGGGGGAAATAGCGATTGCCACGGGCGAGACTCGTACCGGTAAAAGACTATTAACGGTCGGGACGGATTGTTGTGTTGGCAAAAAGTACACGGCCCTCGCGTTAGCCCGAGCGCTCACTGATGAGGGCATGAAGGCGACGTTTCGTGCGACAGGGCAAACGGGCATTATGATTTCGGGTCAGGGTATTCCGATGGATGCGGTGATATCCGACTTTTTATCAGGCGCTGCCGAGCAACTGAGCCCCAATGCGGATCATGATCATTGGGATATCATCGAAGGTCAGGGTTCGCTCTTTCACCCTGCCTACGCAGCGGTCACGCTCGGACTGTTGCATGGCAGTCAGCCCGATGCGCTTGTACTCTGCCACGATGCAAGCCGGACGACGATCGATGAGTATGAGGCCTTTCCCATACCGGATATCAAAGCCTGCGTTCGCCGCTATGAGGAGGCCGCTCAATTAACGAATGCAGCGGCACGCGTGGTTGGAATCAGTTTAATCACCAGTGCCTCTAGCGATGCCGAGGCTTTGGTCACGTGTGAGGCGCTCAGTCAGTCCACGGGATTGCTGTGCTTTGATCCCCTACGACATGCCATGACGCCATTGATCTCGTCATTGCTGTCTTAGCGCCGTCTCAAGGGCACTCTTTGCTCGATCATGAGTGCGGGCTTACCGTGCGTGTCTTAACGAGGGTTGTCCCATCACAATGAGAGACGTCAGTTTTAGATTAACCGACCGTCCCCCCGAGTGGGATGCACCATCGGTACTGCTATGATCCTGAGCAATCACTGCCAGCTCTGGTACTCAAGAAAGGGGGCTAGTATTCGATTGATACTGCGGTTCGGCGCAAGGTGAGCGAGACTCATCGTCGCGTACGATAACGAATACACTACGATGCAACAGTGTTAACTGAGGCAAGCGGGACCTGATCATGGCTATTAAGTCGACTATTTATAAGGCGCAATTAAGCGTGACGGATATGGATCGGCACGTCTATGACGCTTTTCCGCTGACCATTGCGTGCCATCCCTCAGAAACTGAGGCGCGCATGATGCTGCGTATTGTGTCCTTCGCGATGCATGCAGACCCTCATTTAGTCTTCGGCCGCGGCATTAGCACCGATAACGAACCAGATTTGTGGCAACGAACGTTAACGAATGACATTGAGCTTTGGATCGATCTGGGGACGCCCGACGAAAGCCGGATTCGTAAGGCCAGCGGCCGCGCGAAACAGGTTATTTTGTATGTGTATGGTGACCGATCAGTCGCAGTATGGTGGGCAAAGAATGAGGCATTGCTGCAGCGTTTTAATAACGTCAGTGTCGTACAGATATCTGACGAATCGATGCAGGCATTGGCGTCGTTAGCCAGCAGCAACATGTCATTGCAGAGTATGATCGAGGATGGACAGTTGGCGCTGAGCAGCGCCGAGCACGACGCTTTAATCGAAGTCGAGATGACAACACTGAAGGGTTAAAACAGTGCAGGTCGCCACAACGTGTCACAAACTACCTGAGTGTGCTGTCATGAGGGAGTGTATTAGCGAACTTTGCCTTTGAGCAAACGGTGGTATGGCAAAGTTGCTTATTGTAAAAAGGAGTCGTGCTATGCATTTTTGTGCTGCTACGTTACGCATGCTGCTGGTCACCGCGCTGTCTGCATTTTCCGCGTCTTGGGTGTCTTCAGCTGACGTGATCTTGATGGGGGGGCACATTTACACCGCAGAGGCGCAATCGCCAGCCGCAGAGGCGGTGGTCATTGAAGGCGATACGATTGCTTTTGTTGGGTCTCGTCGGGAAGCAGAGCGTTATCGTACGTCGGCAACACGCGTTA
>CAJQKG010000245.1 GCA_905478845.1 uncultured Luminiphilus sp. | reverse complement strand
GATTTTCATCTGCTTATGCCTATAGCTTGCTGTCATCGGGCACCCATACTATTGCGGCGCTAGCGCACACGACTGCGGGCACGACGAAAGAAAGTGCAGCGACCTTCGAGGTCGTGAAGTTCAAGCAGGCCTTTATCAGCGACCCTAATGCTGTGGACCTCACGGGCACCAGTTGCAGTGTGGGTACTGATGAGATATCGGTGGGTAACGCGCAGGTCGATGGCGACACTTACGACGTTCTTTTAGATTGGCGTACGGCAGAGCAAGGCTTTGAGATTGTTGCGATTACCGAGAGGGGCGAGATGACGGCGGTCATTGACGCAGCCAGTTATGTATCAGCCTTTACATCTGAGGCAGTCGCCAATTGGATTTCTTCGGCGGTGCTCAAAATGGCACAGCCGCCCAAGCAATTTTTTGCGATGATCTGGCCGATCGGTGCCCCGTTAGATGATGAACCTGACCCCGACGTCTTTGACGGTGCGCCGTTCTCTGAACATCGCCATGTTTTGACTGATAGTGAGGTGGATGCGGTCGTATTGACCTACCAGGATTGGTTGTCGACAGTGAGTTGTGACACGCCATCAGATAAAGACAATATTGTTGATCTGAGCGCTCGTGTAGAAACGTGGATTCGGCGTGCCGCTGATGTCGCCACCGCGCCAGACCCTTGCTTTGACGCTCGCTCAGCAATTTACGCCTGGCCCTCGGGCACCTCTGAAACCACCGCCAGACGGGTGGTAATGCATGAGGCGTATCACGGTCTATCTAATTACCTCGGTGGGCGCTGTGCAGCTTTAACCGGAAAATCAGAAGAATATTATGACGCGATTAGATGGTTTGCCGAAGGCACTGCAGAATATTTTGGGAACTATATGGCGGCGGAGATTGAAGGGCGCAGTGATTACGTACAAACGCTGTTAGAGAGCGCCTATGGCGACTTTCAGGGTGAGATGATGAATCAGCCACTGGAAAGTGCAGGCGCGTACATTCAAGCAGCGGCTATCGAGTTGATGATCCAGCGAGGATCGCTCTCACTAGCAAAAGTGTTAGACGGCAGTTATTACCATGACTGCGGATATGCGGAGCGTTTTGCCTTGACCACCGAGGAGGTGCAATACATTGCTGAAAATGTAGCTAGCTTGCAGCTTACCGATGGTGAGTACCGTTTTCCGTCATCCGTTTTACAGGGTCAATAACGATTTCTGAGCGACTATTAGCGCGCTAGCGAGCGCGGTACTGAGGCGACGCCACGCCACTCAGTGATGATTAAAGATGCTTCTTAACGCATCACTGTGTTCGCGCGGTGAACGAGATGGGCAGTGACTTCATAGCACGCAACAAATAGTGAGGGTGGTAGGCGATATCGCTATCCGCTGAGGCAAATGACAAGGTATCAATCCGATCAATTAACGCTGTAAATGACCAATGGAGCTCGCGACGCGCCAGTGGCGCACCCAGACAATGATGTTTGCCAGAGCCAAATGCCATATGGCCACCAGGGTGTTTGCGCTCTAGGTCGAGCTGCTCAGGATTGTCAAAACGTCGCTCATCTCGATTAGCCGCGCCGAAGCGCACGTTGATGAGACTGCCCGCAGGGATGCAGACACCGCTCAACTCTACTTCTGTGGCAGTGGCGCGCATCAAGCTTTGTACGGGTGATTCCAATCGCAAAACCTCCTCGATAAAGACCTTGAGATAACGATCGGGGTCGTTTTTGAGTTGCCCCCACACCAATGGATTTTCAATCAGCAACTTTACGCCAGCAGAAATCGCATTGGTTGTAGTTTCAGAACCCCCGACAAAGGTATCGGCCATCATCTCGGCGTGCAGTTCATTGTCACTGAGTGGCCGCCCCCAATCCTCGATGACCGTATTCACTAAGGTACTCAGCAATGAGTCGTTGGGATTTTCTCTGAGCTTGTCAAAAACCGGTTGAAAGTAATGTTGTGCTTCGATCTCTTTGCGCACCGAGACCAACTCCTCCTCTTCTGACTGCATTAAGCTAATGCGATGAAAGAACGCCTCGGTCCACTCTTTGATCCGCCAGATATCATCTGGGTTCGCCCCCATTTGCCGGCCGATGATGAGGAGCGGCAGGGGAACGGCGAATTGTCTCACCCAGTCGCAATGACCCTCCTCGATAAAGTCGTCGATCAGCCGGTAGGCTAAGTCACGAACCTCTTCATCGAGGGCTTCAATTTTTTTAGGTCGGAAAGCGTCGTTAAAGACAGCCCGTAGTGCCTTATGATCCGGGTCGTCACGTCCATTCAGCGTTTTTGCAGGGACCCAGCCTTCCTGCTCGAACGTGCTCCAGACGCGTTTTGCTCTAGGGCTCGGTTCGGTCGCGTCAGAGAGGTAAGCGATTTCACTGGTAAATCGCTGGGTATCGGTGAGTACAGTGCGCACATCCTCAAAGCGCGTAACGACAAACATCTTGGTGGCGGGACACTGGTATACCGGCGCCTCGTTCCTCAGTGTTTCATAAGCGTCATAAGGACACTGCTGTGTCTTGAGGTCAAATAGGTTGACTGCCGGCTGTGTCTTGCTCGTCATGAGGGGGTCTTTCCTTTCCATCGCGCAGGGCTAAAACTATAGTCGGCAAGGCTCTGCGAGGGAAGTGGGCGCGTCAGGCTAAAAAAGTGACAACGCGGTGATGCCAGTAATCCGCGAACGTTCGCGTTACAATTTTGAGCCCTCTTGAGACGACGAGCTAGCACCGATGGCGAACCCCTTACCCAAACACCCGCAGCTTCGCGGCAATTATGCGCCGGTCAATTTTGAAGCGGTTTGTCATGACTTAGTGATTGAGGGTGCGGTACCAGAGGGGCTTACGGGTTCGCTTTACCGCATTGGCCCCAATCCCAAGTTTGTACCAGATCAAGGTTACCATTGGTTTTTTGGTGCCGGCATGGTGCACGCTTTTCATGTGCACGAAGGCCAAATTGATTACCTCAATCGTTGGGTGCGGACCCCCAAATTTGAGGCTGAGTTGGCGGCCGGAACGAGTCTGCCAATGAGTATTGTGGTTGATCCCGAGACCGGGCAGCTGCAATCGGACCGGCGCAACGGCTTGGCGAACACCCATATTATCTGGCATGCCGATCAGTTACTGGCGCTGGAAGAGGGGAGTCACCCCTTTACTTTATCGCCTGAGACCCTCGACTCTGAGGGGTATGGGCACTATGCGAGTGCGCTATCAGGACCGATGACGGCGCATCCAAAGATTGATCCGATCACGGGTGAGTTACACGGCTTTGGTTACATGTCCGACGCCCTGGGTAGTGCCGGCATGAGTTATCACGTGGTAGATCAGCAAGGTGTTGTCATGCGCTCCGATACATTTACGGCGCCTTTTGCCGCGATGGTGCATGACTTTGCGGTGACAAGAGATTATGTGTTGTTTCCGCTCTTCCCTCTGACATTTGATTTTCAGAGAATGGAGAAGTTGGGTTCCCCCTTTGCCTTCGAACCCGAGGCCGGTGCGGTGATTGGCGTGTTAAAACGCGGCGCTCCTGTCA
>CAJQKG010000244.1 GCA_905478845.1 uncultured Luminiphilus sp. | reverse complement strand
CAACGTTCTTAACTAGGGCGCAGCACCGAATGACCGGCTACGCTTAAATCTTTACCAGGATTCTGGCTCATCTTCGCGAGAAGGAACAGGAAGCCCCTGCCCGGCCCCTCCTGGTGCCCCCAACCAGGGCGCCACCTGCCAAGCTGTCTCTTCCGGCCACGTGGACACCGAGTAGCGTGCCCGCGCTCGGTCTTTTTAAGCGCCGGCGTATCAGCTACCCTTGATCCCTCAAAAAACCATGCGTAGCACACGACAGAACGCTCAGGGGGCAACACCGTGACACAAAGTTGGGATCTATTGATTCAGGGCGCCAAGGTATTTGATGGCAGCGGCGCGCTACCGCGTATACAAGATGTGGCCGTGCGTGATGGCAAGATTGCGGCGCGAGGCGACGACCTACCCGCCAACGCCGCGTCGGAGGTAGTGGATGGCAGCCAGCAGTGGCTGGTCCCCGGCATGCTCGATATCCACACCCATTTGGATCTCGAAGTCGACGTAGAGCCCGCCCTACCAGAGGTAGTGCGCCATGGCACCACAACGGTACTGGTCGGTAACTGTAGCCTCGGCACCAGCTTTGGCACTCAGCAATCTGGGGAGCAAGAACCCATCGTCGACTGCTTTACCCGGGTCGAAAACATTCCGAAAACCGTACTGCGTAAAGTCGCTGAGAAGATCACTTGGGATAACACCGGCGACTATATGGACCACTTCGACAACATGCCTCTAGGACCGAATATTGCCGCCTTTGTGCCGCATTCGATGCTACGCGTGGAAGTGATGGGCCTCGAGGGCAGCGTGAGTCGCAAGCCCACTGAGGCAGAGCTCTGCAAAATGGAAGAAATGCTCGAAGCCGCTATGCTACAAGGCTATATGGGCCTCAGCACCGATGGCCTGCCTTTTCACTATCTCTCGAACGATCCCAACACCGACAAACGCATCCCAACCCAGTTCGCGAGTTTTAAAGAACTCCGCCGCCTGCTTAAGATCGTGCGCAAGTATGACCGGGTATGGCAGACCACCCCCATCATTGAAAACCGCTTGATGGCGCTTTTTTACTTTACGCTCACCAGCGGGCGCCTCTTCGGCAAGCCATTAAAAACCTCAGCACTCTCTGCGATGGAAATGACGGTGGCACCCAAGACCGCCAAGCTGTTTTTGAATGTCGCGAAACTGCTCAACACCCGCCTCTTCAAGGGCAAGCTGCACTTTCAGGCGCTGGGCACCAACTTTCGCGTGTGGTCCGACGGCATCGTGAGCCCGCTTTTTGAGGAAATGAAATCAACCGCCCAATTGATCGCGAAAGAGTACGAGGATCGCGAAGGTCGCATGGCACTGCTCAATAACCCCGAATGGGTGGCGCTGTATCGCAAGGAGTGGATGCATGGCCGAACCGGTGGCGACTTCGCCAGTTGGAAAACCAGAAAAGGCTTTCCGGATTCGCTGGTGATTCGCGACGGCAGCATGCTGATTTTTGACGGCGCTCCAGTCTCAGAGTGGGACGGCGAATCCATGGCCGATGTAATGACCCGGGTGCAGCGCTATCACAGCGGCGACATTGCCGCGCCACGCTCCGACGCCGAGCGCGAAGCCTTTGATCGGTTCCCCAAGGTACTGCGCGACGACGCTGACTTTATGCTGCACATGATGCGCACCTACGACAAAAGCTTTCGGTTTTACGCCGACATTGCCAACAAAGACAACACCGCCACGCTGGGCTTCTTGCTCGATGAACAGGCCCTGCCCGGCTTCAATGACTCCGGCGCGCACATTACCAATATGGCGTTTTTTGACTCCAACCTGATGTCACTCAAGCTCGCCAAGGAACGAGATGAAGCCACGGTGGCACGTATGGTGCAGCGCCTGACCTCGGAGCCTGCCGAGATCTTTGGGCTTGATGTCGGCACACTCGAGATTGGGGCGCAGGCCGATATGGTGCTCATTAATCCGGATGCACTCGATGGCTGGCAGCCTGACCAGACTCGCAAACTGGAATACCGCGAGATCTTTGGTCACCAGCAAATGGTGAATCGGCCCGAAGGCATTGTGGATTCGGTCTTCATCAAGGGTGTGATGGCGTGGAAGGACGGCATGGCGCAAGCTGCATTGGGAGCGGAGACGTTGGGCCGCGCTCTGAGGGCGGCCTGAGGCGACCCTACTCGTTGCCAACGCCTGCCATTAACGACTGGGCTTTGACAAATTCCGGACGATACGTTGAGCTGGGGCTCTGTTCTGACTTGGAAATGACATTAAGGGTATGAGTGACCCTGAGCAATATTTTACCTTCCTCAACATGAGTGCGCACACGAGCGCGCTCATGAAAACCGGGCGCTGGGTCGGGCTCATCGGCCTAAGTCTGTTCTTGGTAGCATGTGCCTCGGCCCCTATGGTCAACGACAAACCCGCGAGCTATTTTAATGATCGCGAGGCGGTCGAGTCGCCACTAGCGGCACTAGCATCAGCGCATCCTCGCTCCGGTGTTAGCCTGTTAGCAGATCCCGACGACGCCCTCCAAAGCCGGCTGCATCTCGCAGCCCTCGCGCAATCCACACTCGATCTTCAGTACTACCTCTGGCAAGGGGACGACAGCGGGCTGGCGCTCACGTACGAGGTGTTACGCGCTCCGAACGGGGTGTGCGGGTGCGGATTCTGCTGGACGATATTTACCACTCAGGGCGAGACAGCGCCTACCAAACGCTCGATGCACATCCCAATGTGGAGGTTCGCCTGTTCAACCCCATGGGCAATCGGGGCTCGGTCAAACAGATGAACTATGCCGTAGGTAAATCGAGCTTTAATTACCGCATGCACAACAAGATTTTTCTGGTGGATGGGGTAGCGGCCATCCTCGGTGGTCGCAACAATGGCGACGAATACTTTGGG
>CAJQKG010000243.1 GCA_905478845.1 uncultured Luminiphilus sp. | reverse complement strand
TGTCCGCAACCTTCTGCGACAGCCCAACATCAGACTCAAAAGGACTGATCAATAACGCACTAAAGTGCGACTCAAAGTCACTGTGCGTCGTATCTAGGCGAGCAATCGTGGCGTCAGTCATCGCATCACTCCTGCACCCCAACAACCTCGGCAAGCGCGTCGACCAACATCCGCACAGAAGTGTGACGGGTCCGCATTGAAGCTTTGTTCACAATCAACCGCGAAGACACCTCTGCGATTAACTCAAGAGGGACCATACCGTTCTCTTCGAGTGTTTTGCCGGTATCGACAATATCAACAATCTCATCGGCCAACCCCATTAACGGTGCCAATTCCATCGAGCCATAAAGCTTAATCAAGTCTGCGTGGATACCTTTTCCCGCGTAGTGCGCTCTCGCAATATTGAGGAATTTGGTCGCGACTCTGATGCGACGACGCGGTGCCTGTGCCGTCTCCGATAATCGGGGACCTGCCGTCATCAGTCGACATCGCGCAATACCCAGATCGAGCGGTTCATAAATACCCTCTCCACCAAACTCCAAAAGCATGTCTTTGCCGGCAATGCCAACATCTGCCGCACCATGCTTGACGTAGGTCGGTACATCTGAGCCGCGCAAAATAACGAGATGAACGTTTGCTAACGTAGTAGGCACAATGAGTTTGCGACTCGCGTCGAGATCCTCGCTTGGCTCAATACCCACCCTTGCCAACAGCGGCAGCGTCTCTTTAAGAATCCGCCCCTTGGTCAACGCTATGGTTATCGGGTCCGCTATCTTCATGATCTTTCCACCACCTGTCAGCCTGATACGCGCTGAATATCTGCGCCCAGTGATTGCAAGTTACCTTCTATGTTTTCGTAGCCACGATCAATATGATAAATCCTATCAATGCGCGTCTCACCTGACGCCACTAGACCCGCGATTACCAAACTCGCAGAAGCCCTGAGGTCAGACGCCATCACGGGAGCACCTTGCAGAGACGGCTGCCCAGAGATGACCGCCGTATTGCCCTCAATGACAATTTGCGCACCCATCCGCCTCATCTCGTGAGCCTGCATCAATCGGTTTTCAAAAATAGTCTCTGTCACACGGGCCTCACCGTTTGCCACTGCGTTAAGGGCAGTAAACTGCGCCTGCATGTCAGTCGGAAACCCTGGGAACGGCTCTGTCATAATATCGACTGCTTCGGGGCGTCGACCCTCCATGTCTACCTCGACCCAATTATCGCCCTCCCAGACCGATGCCCCTGCACTGCGCAACTTGTCCGTGATGACGCCTAAGACGCTGGGGTCGATATCCGTCATTCGCACCCTGCCCCCAGTGGCTGCGGCAGCCACCAGATAAGTGCCGACCTCGATTCTGTCGGGCATTACCGAGTAAGTTCCCCCGGTGAGCACTGGCACCCCCCGGATGGTGAGCATCTCGGTGCCTTCCCCTGTAATATCAGCTCCCATAGACCTGAGAAACCGCACTAAATCGACAATTTCTGGCTCACGGGCGACGTTACGTAACACGGTTGTGCCTGTTGCAAGTGATGCCGCCATGACGGCATTTTCGGTGCCCCCTACTGTGACGACATCAAACGTGAATTCCGTTCCGACGAGCCCTTGAGGCGCCTCAGCAACGAGGTAACCGCCCTCTATCGAAATCGTTGCACCCATCGCTTCCAGTGCTTGAATGTGGAGGTCGACAGGTCGACTCCCAATGGCACAGCCTCCCGGAAAGGACACCGCTGCTTTTCCATGCCGGGCAAGCAATGGACCGAGGACTAAAATAGAGGCGCGCATGGTTTTAACGAGATCATAGGGCGCCCTCACTTCGCAGGCTTGATTGCTGTCGACCAGGACCCCACCGTCAGCTGCTCTCGAAACAGTGGCACCTAAACTCGACAGCAGGGTGAGCATAGTCGCAATATCGCGCAACACGGGGATACGCTCTAATTGACACACACCTTGCGTCAATAGGGTCGCCGCCATAATCGGCAACGCCGCATTCTTTGACCCCGAGGCCCTCAGTGTTCCATCGAGTCGGTGACCACCCCGAACAATCAAACTGTCCATAGCGACGCTCGACTCAGCCGTCAGCGTCTGGTGTTACTGCACTGATATTCACCGCATGCAAGGTGCCATCGGCAATTAGAGCGGCCAATGGCGCATAGACGCGCTGCTGCCTCGCCACGGGACGCATGCCAGCAAAGTCAGCGCTGATCACCGTGATATCAACATGCCCACCATTTAATGCCACCGACACCTCAGCACCAGGAAACGCCGCGAGTATCAGCTCAATCAATTTTTGCTCAGTCACGAACCAAATCCTCTGCTTGTTGGGCAATCGTGGCATTCCACTGATCAATCACCAGATCAAGGTCGCCATTCGCACTCTGCGCGAGGGCGTTGAATTGATTGCGATAAATCTCTCCCAGGTTAATCGTCTCAATGATGAGATTACGCAGTTTCCAAGAGCCGTCTCGGTACTGGCCCATTTGGTATCGGATCGTGTAAACACGATCAGACTCCCCGTAAACAGCTTGCGTCACCGACGCAATGCGAGTGCTCTCTGGCGAGGCTTCGACACCCATCACTTCCATTTGCGCACCACCAAAGGCTAATAACCCCTTGGCATAGCTCTGTATCAATCCCTCTCTTAGCACCACCGCAAAGCGATCACGTTGCGCCTTCAATGCCTGCCGGCCCAGTGGGTCTAACGATTTTCCGCGGCTGTAGTACTGCCCCATTACCGCCGTCGCAAAGCCACGCCAATCGACCAGACTGGCCAGCGCATTATCGATCTCTCGGTAATAGCGCTCAGGATCCGACTCAAAATAGGTATTGGCCTGAGCAACCACGCTCATCACCTCTGCCGTCACACCTGAGACAACCTCGGCCGGACCTGCATTATCTGTAGCGGCCGCATCAGGCGCACTGGCAGCCGACAAGGCGAAACAGAGCCCTATTGCAGTGACCCATGGCAGACATACTAGCTTGCGATACACGATAACCTCCGACCCTTTCCAGTAA
>CAJQKG010000242.1 GCA_905478845.1 uncultured Luminiphilus sp. | reverse complement strand
ACTCCCAGACTCGTCACCATGACCGTACCGCGCATCAACTGATCAGATTGCTTTATAACCAGCCGCCAGCGAATAACATCCCCGCGGCCAACACAAACATGATGCCAGCGATCACGCCATCAATCACTCGCCAGGCGTGGCGCTTGCGCATCAACGGCAACATCAAACGCGCGGCAAAGGCCAGTGCGGAGAAAAAAACCAGGCTAGCGCCGACCGCACCTGCACCGAAGGCCAGTTTTGCAAAACCCGAGTATTGCAACGATAAGGTGCCGATCAATACGACGGTGTCGAGATAAACGTGGGGGTTACCGAAAGTGAGTAACGCCGCCGCGCCTAAAGTGCTGCGCAAACTACCGCGCTCATCGCTTGCGAGTTGTAAGGTGGCATTGCCACGCCACGCATCTCTTAATCGCTGTAACCCGTAGACGCTCAACCACACTGCAGCCAGTAAAAATAATGTCGGCTTATATTGCTCGGCAAATTCTGCGATCGCCAGCGACACACCCGCTATACCCAGCGCAATGAGCAACGCGTCGGATAGCGCACAGAAAAGCACCACGGGCAGGACATGCTGGTTCAACAAACCTTGGCGCAATACAAAGGCATTCTGCGGTCCAATTGCGAGGATCAGTGACAGGCCCAATAAAAAACCGGTCACCAGTGCACTCAGACCCTGTGCTAACTCCAGATCGGTCATAACGTTGTCAAAACCAGCGCACCATGCCGATTAACCCAGCAATCGCATAAAAAAATTGCAGCAGCAAAATACCGTTATGCCCACCGCGATATGCCCACAAGCCAATCGCCACCGCGGAAATCAGCAGCAACATAAAGCCGATAAATTCCAGCCCAATATTTGACGCCACTAGCAACGAGTAGGCGATTGCGGTGATGACACCTACCCACTCAAGGGAACTGTATGCAGCTTTCTGTTTCATGAATCTCTCAGTGCTATTGATAGGAGTCACCGCAACGATGGATCAGCCGTCTCGCCTCTCCTCCGCCGCATTCGTGCCTGAGCGGGTGTGCAAAGCGGGTCATGTTACAACGGAGTCCCATGGCTCAGGAAGATTCGTCTGAGCTATCACGACCATGGGCGCTTGACACCGCAATGCAATGGGTCTGCTTGCCAACAGATCTATCGTGACAGCCGGGCTACCGTACAGTGAATCTCTCGCGACAAAGGCGCTCACCTCGGATTTTTATCATGTGGCGATACAGACTGAGTGTCCCCGCGAAGAAAGGATTGAAGCAAGAAAATGACGCGCCTACTATATGACGCTCTCGAGCAGTAACGGCAACCGTGTTGGCAATGAATAAATTAACGAGTGTTTTCAATTCCCGCCGCTACTGGGCCGCGCTAACGCTGCTGGGTATCGCCGCACTCGCGGTGGCGCTTTACTATCAATATGGTGTTGGCGACGAGCCCTGTCAGGTGTGTATTCACGCGCGGCTGTGGGTAGTTGCATTGATACTGATAGGCGCTGTGATGTGCTCGTTACCGCTCACTCGAGGGACACGGCTGGTTGGTAATCTTCTGGTAGTTGTGTCTGGAGCGGGATTGGGGGAGCGTGCGTGGTATCTGTATCAACTCGAAAATGGCATCGGCAATGGTAGCTGCCAATTTGAGCTCGGCATGCCCGATTGGTTCGCGGTTGATCGATGGTTTCCGTGGCTTTTTGAGGTGCGTAATCTCTGCTCCTTTACGCCCGAGATGCTCTTAGGGTTGAGCATGGCTGAGTCCTTAATGCTATTTGCCTTCGGCTTGTGTTGCATCGCCATGACGGCGTTATTCATGACTCAGCAATCTCAGGACTAAAGAGCACCGTCATCTTGGCGTGATACTGCGCGGTGGCGAGCCTGAGTTGATTTGCTAAACAGCTCTGTTGAATCGCCCTCGCCCTCGCCCTCGCCCACCGCATCGGATCCTCATTCCCCGCCAGACAAGGAGGGCGAGATCCGCCGCGATGACTCGCAAAAAAGAGCAGGTCGATCAAACATGCTGTATCGGTGGTTAGTGCCGCGGAGCACCCTCAAGCAATTGACAGGCTCAACACTCGATCACGCTAACCGGCATTTCCAAAACGTTAATCGCCAATCCGCCCCGAGCGGTTTCCTTGTACTTGTCCTGCATATCTCGCCCAGTATCGCGCATGGTTTTGATCACTTGGTCGAGTGATACAAAGTGCTCTCCGTCGCCACGAAGTGCCATGCGAGCGGCACTGATGGCCTTCACTGCCCCCATAGCATTGCGCTCAATACACGGCACCTGCACTAACCCTCCAATCGGGTCGCAGGTCAGTCCCAGATTGTGTTCCATCGCAATCTCAGCGGCATTTTCTACCTGCGCCGGTGTGCCTCCGAGGGCATCCGCCAGTGCCCCGGCCGCCATGGAGCACGCAGAACCCACCTCCCCCTGGCAACCCACTTCGGCGCCTGAGATAGAGGCATTAATTTTATACAGAATGCCAATGGCGCCCGCGGTCAGTAAGAACCGACACACGTCCTCTTCGCTCGCACCCCGACAATGATGCAAGTAGTACTTTAATACCGCTGGGATAATGCCCGCCGCACCATTGGTCGGCGCCGTCACAATCCGACCACCCACGGCATTTTCTTCGTTAACGGCAAGCGCATAAAGCGTCACCCAATCCATGGTCGTCAATGACTCGTCTCCGAGCGTATCGCCATGGCTTTTAAGCTGTCGGTGGAGTTGTGCCGCTCGGCGCTTGACCTTGAGTCCACCCGGCATGATGCCCTCGGTGCGGCACCCTCTTGCAATGCACGCTTCCATTACCTCCCACAGCGCCAGCAAACCAGCCCGAATCTCTGCCTCGGATCGCCACGCCTGCTCATTAGCCAGCATGAGCGCACTGATCGACAGCCCGTGCTCGCGACACTGCGCGAGGAGTTCAGCTGCGGTAGAAAAGGGATAGGCCACCGGTGTCGGATCGTCAACGATCGCATCACCATCATTGGCGGACTCATCGACCACAAAACCACCGCCTACCGAGTAATAAATGCGACTGTGAATCACCTGCCCCGATTCATCCAATGCAGAAAAGCGCATGCCATTGCTGTGAAAGGGTAAGGTCTCAGTGCGATGCATCATCAAATCGTCGCGATAACTGAACGCGATCGGGTGCAATCCCAAAAGCGTTATTTTTCCGTCCTCGCGCGCTCGGCGTATGCGATGATCGATCGTGCCGATCTCGACGCCGTTGGGTGTCTCACCCTCTAGCCCCAGAATGATTGCCTTGGGCGATCCATGGCCTGCCCCGGTCGCGCCCAGAGAACCAAAGAGCTCCGCCGTTAGCCGGTGGCAATGGCTCAACAGCTGCTCATGCTCGAGTGACAGCGCAAAAAGACGTGCCGCATGCATCGGGCCCACCGTGTGCGAGCTGGAAGGGCCGATACCTACCTTAAAAAGGTCGAACGTGCTGATGGACATAACAGCGCCTGACGGTGGGTTGTAAAGCGCGGAGTGTAGCCCCAAAAAAACGCCCCCGTCACGCTGTATTCACCGTCCAGAAGGCCTATTTTTACCAAATCGTTGCCTCCTGATTTCGCACTCAATTTTATGCCTAATAACGCCGTGCAGACGCCGCTCCGTGACGCTTTTTGCACTGATTGGGTCACGCGCCCAACTGGCAATCCGAAGGGCTTCCGCAACGCACCCTCCCTTACCCGCATCCCGCGGGGCCATCACAATCGTGTTTTGCGCAGCGGTTTTCCCATTATTTGGGGCAAAAGCGCCCCACAAGATCGCCACAGCCGCTTGCTTCACACGCTCACTGCCTTATCATGCGCGGTCTTACAAAAACGTTCATGACAGCCTATTGTCAGAGCCGACCTCTTTCATTCACGGATTAACATTATGAACAGCCCAACCAAAATCCTCCTTGATGAATCGGAAATGCCCACGCAGTGGTACAACATCGTGGCGGACCTGCCAGAACCCCCACCGCCACCGCTGCACCCCGGCACTCAGCAACCCGCCACGGCGGAGGACTTTGAAGCGTTATTCCCTAAGGCCCTCATTGAGCAAGAGATGTCGAGCGAGCGTTATATCGACATACCCGGTGACGTTTTGGACGTTTACCGCCTGTGGCGGCCCAGCCCCCTGTTTAGGGCACATCGATTGGAGAAATTGCTCGATACACCGGCGCGTATTTACTATAAGTATGAGGGCGTAAGCCCGGCTGGGTCTCATAAGCCCAACACCGCAGTGCCTCAGGTTTGGTACAACGCTCAAGAAGGGATTCGCAAACTCACGACCGAAACAGGCGCCGGCCAGTGGGGCAGCTCCCTTGCCTTTGCCTGTCGGCAGTTTGGGCTCGAATGTGAAGTGTGGCAGGTCGCCGCCTCTTATCGCGCCAAACCGCACCGACGCACCATGATGGAAGTCTGGGGCGGCAAAGTGCATCCCAGTCCCTCTACGGTGACCGAGTATGGTCGAAAGCTGTTGGCCGAGGATCCCAATCATCCAGGATCTTTGGGTATTGCCATCTCTGAAGCAGTCTACGAGGCTGTTGAGGACCCCAGCATCCGTTATGCGCTGGGCAGCGTGCTCAACCACGTGCTACTGCATCAAACCATTATTGGTGAGGAAGCACTCCTGCAACTGGCCAAAGTGGGCGAAACGCCAGATGTATTAGTGGGTTGTACCGGTGGGGGCTCTAATTTTGGCGGCCTCGCTTTTCCCTTTCTGCGCGAAAAGCTGGCCGGCAACATGAACCCCACAATTCGGTGTGTCGAGCCCGCAGCGTGCCCCACTCTCACAAAAGGCGAATATCGTTATGACTTTGGCGATACCGCAGGGCTCACGCCACTCATGAAAATGCATACGCTGGGTCATGGATTTATTCCAGAGCCCATTCATGCGGGCGGCCTCCGCTACCACGGGATGGCGCCCTTGGTCTCGCACATCTACGAGCTGGGTCTGGTCGAAGCGATTTCGATCCCGCAAACAGAGTGTTTCGACAGTGCCCTCAAGTTTGCTCGCACTGAAGGTATTATTCCCGCACCCGAGCCCACCCATGCATTGGCTGCGGCAATCCGCGAAGCCATGGCATGCAAAGAGTCTGGCGAGGAACGCGTTATCCTCACGGCTTTATGCGGGCACGGACACTTAGATTTGGCCTCCTACGATAAATACCTCGCAGGAGAAATGGTTGATTTAGACCTTTCGGATGCGGCGATTGCCGAAGCCATGCTAGAAGTTCCAGACATTGATATGTAGACGGTCTTTCACTACCCACGCTAGCGAGTGACCGATCACTGGCAAACGAATCAGCGCATCGAGATAGGTGTTTGACTCTGCGCCTTCACTGTTTTTCGCAGGCTCAGCGGGCGTTTTTGTGCCCTACCTGACCAGCGCCCCCTATTTTTGGAGCTTCTTCTGAAAGGCATGACCTGCATCAGGGCCCAGAATAGAATGCCCGCCATCCACGGGAAAATCTGCGCCTGTGACGAAGGATGCTGCAGGGGACAGTAAGAAACAGACCACTTCGGCAACTTCTTCTGCGTCTGCAATCCTGCCCAGCGGATGCAAAACAGCGCCCACACTGTCGGCATGAGCTCGGTCGCCTGACGTCGCCAACTCTATCGGTCTGGACCATGTCCAAGCTGGGGATACCGAATTGACTCTAATGTTGACATCGGCCAGTTGGAGCGCCTGTAAGCGAGTGAGATGCAGGATTGCGGCTTTTGCTGTGGGATAAAGCGCTCTGTCTCGCTGAGCGATCTTTGCCGCAATACTCGCCACATTGACCACTGCCGACGGACTGTTCTGAGTCAACATTGGCAGTGCCTCAGCCAGCAGCCTTGCGCCGCCGAAAACGCAAACATCAAAAGCTTCGTGCCAGTCTGCTCTAGTGGAAGTGATTCCGTGATCCAAATAGCTCACGGCGTTGTTTACAATTCCGGTCAATCCGCCATAAGTCTCGCGTGCAAAGTCCACTATGCCTTTGAGGTCTTGATCACTGCGGACGTCACAACGATAAGCGGCCACCGACCCGTTAATTTCATCTGCGATTTTGGCGGCGGCGCACTCATCGGTATCGCCAATGATGACATTATTACCTGCCGAGGCAATTTGACGCACGATCGCAGCACCCAGGATGCTGGCGCCTCCACTAACGATATAGGTAGCCGATTTTGTGGCTAAATCAGAATCATGATCAACCAAGCGCTAGCTCCCGAGATGGCACGATTGTTACTAGGTTCTCTATCGCGGATAGACTCGCGATATGCCTCTCTCGTGGATACGCACTGCATGCATCCTCCACTACGGTCACTTTTAGACCCAGATCAGCTGCATGCCTTGCAGTGTGTTCCACTACAGAGTGAGTGGCCACACCGAGCAGCACTAAATGATCACAACCCAAATCTGAGAGCATTTCTTCCAGTCCTGTTGCAAAAAACGCGTTCACACGATTATGCGACACAACAATATCAGTTTCGCAATCTGGCCCTAAAGCCTCGAAAAACTCCGCACCCCAGCTGCCATCTCGCATCACTTCGTTCTGTTTCACGAACCGATACAACTCGCAATTCTCTATAAGATCTGCGCCGTCAGGCTGGAAAGCCATGCGCACAAAAATTCGTTGGACACCCACTTCCGCAGCCGCCTGCAAAGCCTTCGAGGCAGCTGAAATAAATGCTGTCCTATCGCCTTCCGCCCCGCCGAATCCGGCATGAATCTGGCCAGCAGGATGAATGACCTCGTTTTGAAGATGCAAAGGGAGCATGACGGTAGCGTCCTTTACCGTCATGATTATATAAACACCTCGATCGGCTCAAAAGCCTCACCAGAATCAATGAGATCAACCCGCTTCTCTCCTATTTTCAGGTGCCCATCACTCACCACAAGGGTATGGGTGTAAAGGCCAGCAAAAGTTCGCAGTCCAAAGCTCCTCCACTCTGCCATTTGAAAGGCAGAGCCAACCACTAAGCGGTTAGTCTCATCGCAAATTTTCTCAATAACGATGGCACTTACCATGTGCGACGTTCTAGACCGAGGCTTCTGTGACCAGGCCCTATCATGGTTCAGGCGGTTAATTCTCACCTGTCTCATCATCGAGTCCTCGTATGCGAGGGATAAATGATTTATCGGATCAGGCTGGTCTTCGATCAGCGGGATCCAATACATTCCCTGCTCGGCAAACAGATTGTCCCACTCAGTAAATTTTCGCTGATCCAGTAAGCGAGCCTCTCGATAAAGAAAGTGGCAAACCATTTCATATGAGATGTCAGACGCTGAGTTGATCGGCTGAGGATTAACGGAGGTCATGAGGCCTCTGGTGAGACTGACTGGCCTGAGCCCTCGCTCATGTATTCGTGCCAGGCCCGAAACTGATTGCGAATGGGCAGTTCACTGGTGCCCACTCCAATAAGCCCACCCTCTGAGCCAGAGTAGGGCTGATCTTGTCCGGCATTACGATGTTGACTGACCCAATCTCCACCTTGAGTGCTGAGTCCTTTTTGGCACTCAGCATAAACATGAACATCGTCGGTCATAACAATAGACGAAGGCGAATTCACCACATTCGAATAGGTAAACGTTCTTTGAAGCAGTTCGTCAGGCGCCCCATCCAATCTGAAGGTAAATATCTCCACGAGTGTTCTGTCTACGGAGAGCGGACGAATCACCCTCCATTGCTGAAATGAGGTGTGGGGGGAGCAAGATGGATAAATGATGGTGTTATGGCGATTCACAGCGAGGATGTCCTCTGCCCGGTCCTCCCCTACTTTGGCGGCCAAGCTCGCAAAGTATTGCTGTGATAGCGGATCATCTGGCGCATTGAAAATGGCCGTCATATAACTGTGGCCATAGTCGAACGCGTGCAGGTCAAGATCTGACCAAAACTTTGGCGGTGCTCCGTTACCATCAATGATATGAAGCTCAAATGGTAACTCTCCATCCAAGACCTCCTCCGAATACTGCCTAGCAGCTCTATAGGAAGACTCATGAGTAGCGATCGGGTGCCCAGTATCGTTTAAATTCTCGAAAAATATCTTCCAGTTTGAACGCTGTACGACTCTAAAAACGCCGCCCGCTACAGAAACCGTACCCTCTGGTGCTCTGTCACAAAAATTGTCTAATGAACTTTTTACCCCTGCTAAAAAATCCTCGAACTCAGCACCATCCTCGGCCAACGAGGCAAACACAAAACCTCGATAGGCGGCGACTCGAGCGACTTTTCGCAGAGAGAACCTCGGGTCAGTCAAATCAAATGAGGTGTCTTGATACCCGTCAAGATAGGGCACACCTCGCAATTTGCCATCCAAATTAAAGGTCCACGCATGATACGGGCACCTGAATAGACCATTGGTATGCCCGCAGCCTTCCTCTGCTATTCGAGCGCCCTTGTGAGGGCACCTGTTATAAAAGATATTGATTTCGTCTCGCTTCCCCCGAGTCATGACAACAGACTGCAGGCCGATACGAGTTGTCCAGTAATCGCCGGGGTTAGGGATCTGAGAATCATGCCCAACGTAAATCCATGCCGACCCAAAGATCCGGTCCATCTCTAAGCTGAAAACTTCCTCGCTCACGTAGACGTCGCGATGAACCTCATCCTTCTTGATTAATCGGTCGATATCCATAGATGCAACCCACGTTAATGTCTTGATTGCTTCTTGATAAACCCCCCAGCTGCGAGAGTGCAGCTGAGGGTCAGGTACCTAGAAGATGCTTCAGAAACTATAGCCCAACATCACGAAGTACTGCCGGCCCCGATCAAAAGCCTGAATGGTACTGCCAAAGGTTGATTGGTAATCCGCAAATAGGCTGAATTCCTCGTCGCCCACGTTATCGACTCCTACCGTAGCGCTAAGCCCAGATGATGCGGACTGCCATTTAGCGCTGATATTAACCACCGAATAGTCAGGCTGAACTAATGGGTCGGCCCATGCAGGTGAGAACGGGAGACCACCCCCATTGGTGTAAATCTCGCTCCGCCATGACCAATCTAATCTTGGCGTTAGCTGGCCAAATTCGGTATCGAAGGTCTTTGTAATGGAAAGGTTAGTGTTCCATTCAGATACAAATACGAAAGGATCAGACACAGAGAGACCCGTGAAGAGGTCAGGATCTAGAGAGTCGTAGCCGGCGTCCGTATAGCCGATGGCCAGATCAACCAAAATCCCATTCGCAGCCAAATAATTAACCTCTAGCTCAAAGCCCTCAATGGTGGCGTCACCAGCATTGGTAGTGTAAGGCCCAACTCTGCTGGGTTCACTGATGAGAATCTGCAAGTCACTGTAGTCCGCCGAATAAACTGAAAAATTCACCCGAAGAGAATTATCAAGCAGCTCAGCCTTTATGCCTGCCTCCAGAGAATCAACATACTCGGGACCAAATGATGGCAAGCTGGCCTCAGGGGGGAAGATCCGTTGAGTGAAGCCACCCACTTTAAAACCCTCGCTATAGGTGGCGTAGAGCATTAGATCGTTAGTGGGCGAATAACTGATGCTGGCCATCGGTGTGTTTTCCGAAATCGAGTTATTAACCGTCTCGTAAGGGACTACCCGATCACCCAGGGCGCAAACTTTTGTTGAACCATCCGAGTAGTTAAAACAAGGGAATGGCAAACCTCCCAGCGGCATTTCCTCAATATACTGATCAGGCAAGTAATCCCTGTCTTCCTTGGTGTGGCGTATACCCACTGTTGCTGAAAGTTTTTCTGTGAAATCAAAGGTCGCCTGAGCAAAAAACGCTTCGCTCGAATAATCGAAATACCCACCACTTTGTATTGATACAGTGGTGAAATCTACCGGATTAATATTTTCGCCATCTTCCTCGAAAGCGTAGACACCAGCCACCCAACTCAATCGGTCCTCAATCGCACTGCCAGACAACTGCAGCTCTAATGAAAATTGATCTTGCTCGAAAGTATCGAAGTAGTGAGTCAATGGATTGACCAATGGCCCGCCGGGGAATGCCGGCTGCCCATCGTTCTGCGGGTAACCGTCTCGGTCACTGGCAAATTCACCACTCAAGCTTCTGTGGCTTGCAATTAACTTTGCGGTGAATGCCTCGAGATCCCAGGTCAGTGTCAGCGACACTGCTTCGTTTTCCATTTCGGAGTAATTTGGGCCAGTGCCTAGGTTAGTGTTCTCCCCAGTGACCGCATTGGCCGTTGTATAGCACGCCGAGGGCGCATCTGGCAGTGTACATACGATCGGGTTCGGCCCACCAAAATCCGGGCTGAATCCTGCAAACAAATTATGAATGAACGGGAAGTTACCACCCGGGATTGCATCCGCACTCTCCGGAAACCCATCAACCCTCGTAACAAGCAGAGCCGGACCGTTTGATTTGTCGTCGTAGTAATCGAATGACAGATCAGCGGTAAAGGTCTCGGACGGTACCCACCTGAACGCCAATCGGCCCATCAGTGTGTCTTGATTGCCGAGATCCTTGTCATCGAAGGGTCTGGTGACATACCCATCCTGCTCTAAGCTGCCAAAGCTGCCCCTCGCAAACAAAGTGTCAGACAGAGGCACGTTGAGCACACCTCTGACGTTACGCCGCTCATCTGTGCCTAATTTGACGTCGAACTTGCCACCAAACTCCTCATTCGGCTTAGTAGTGGTGATACTGATCGCTCCGCCAACCGTATTTTTGCCAAACAAAGTGCCCTGTGGTCCACGCAAGATTTCGACCTGCTGAATATCGATCATATCCAACACGGCACCTGCTGATCGGCCCAGATAAACCTCGTCGACATAGATACCGACACCCGGGTCTATCGTTGGAATGAAATCCTTTTGCCCTATACCTCGAATATAGACCGCCGCGTTATTGCCCGCACCGCTATAGGATGGACTATTCTGAAACACCAGGTTGGGCGTCACGTTTTGCAATTTTGTGATTCGCGACAAGCCCATGTCTTCTAACCGATCTCCAGAGAGAGCCGTTACCGAGATAGGCGTATCTTGTAGTGATTCAGCCGTCTTACGCGCCGTGACAACCACCTCTTCCAGAGCGGCACTGGCAACTGATGGGAGGATTGAGAGTGACAGGGAAGCCAGTAATGAAACGGACCATTTTCTGAGCGAGGCCGTAGACTGAAAACCTTGCTTGTTCACATCAGTTTGCGAGTATGCTGAGGGAGGGCTCTTCTTGACTGAAAGCATTATTCTTCTCCATTGTATTAAAAAATCAGCGCCCAGCTGCATCGACGGACGGCAAAGCTTTATACCTAAAATGTTACCCTAGCCTATTCGGGTAGCGTTGCGCAAGCCGCTCTGACATCCCCTGTAGTCCACAGACAAGCCTCTAAAAACTGCTGCCAGCCTTACTGAGGGTGCTACTGGAGAGATCTTGGAAGAGAAATTGACCGCACTGCGAGCGCTGCAAAGATAAGGGGAACCGCAAATGCAGTATAGATATAACCCACTCCCATCTGTGCTTCTAGCATCAAGCCCCCGGCAAACGGCGCGGCGATGGCCCCCAGCCGCCCGACCCCAATTGCAAGTCCAACTCCCGTCACTCTTGACGAAGAACCATATAACGCCGGGGCTATTGTATAGAGACCTATCATCGCGCCGATCAAGAAAAATCCCATGGCTGCAGACAAAAGCATTAACCAAGCGAGATTCGCATTACTCCAACCATAAATTAAGATAAACATGACGCTCAATATGAAAAACCATGCCGACAGCTTATTGGTCGCGAATCGACTGCCCAAGGCCCCCATTATCAAGGCACCCAACAACCCTCCCGCCTGCAGAATGGCGCCTGCCGAAATGCCTTGTGACATTGACAGTCCCGCATCGACAAGGAGCTTGGGGGTCCAACTCACAACGAAATAAAACGAGAACATCAAGGTGAGGTAGCACAGCCATAACAAGAATGTATTGCGCCTAACTTCTGAGGGAGAAAAGCAGCTCCTCCAGCCTGAGGTGCCGCCCTCAGTCTGGCCTAATTCGAAGGTTGAAGGCACTGACAGTTCAAGCCTTCGAAAAATTTTTTCCCTCGCTTGAACCGCTTCAGGCTCATCAGACTGCGACAGAAAGTCCAGCGACTCGGGAAGCCTAAATATGACCACGGGTAGTAACATGGCCGAGATCGCACCCCCAAATAAGAACAATGATTGCCAACCCGTCGACTGAATGAGCCCTGCGGCGATAACCCCACCCAGTAAGGCACCAAGCGGATAGCCCGATTGGAGCACACCCATACAAATGCCCCGTCGGTTGTCACTTGCGTATTCCGATACCAGCGTTGTCAGTGTGGCCAGCATTCCGCCAATTCCGAGCCCCGTAAAAAATCTCAATACCAGAAGCTGCTGCTGAGTCTGAGAATATGCCGAAGCAAACATCCCTAAAGTCACGATGATCAGGCATATGTGAACCAGACGCTTCCTACCCATTTTATCGGCCAACGATCCAAGCACTACTGAGCCGACCGCCATACCGACCAATCCCGCACTAAGGAGCAGCCCCAATTTGGTCGGATCCAGCTGCCAGTCGGCCGCGACTGAGGCCGCGGCAAAAGACATCACCAACACATCGTAACCATCCAGCATGTTGATCAAGGTGCACAGTGCGACGACTTCCCACTGGAAAAAGGACATCTTTCTAGCATTTATCTCCTTGCGGATAGAGACGCCATTGTGACTGACTCGAGCTTCCACCATGCAATTGCTATCCTCTGGTTCTCTCGTGAAAATCAAAAACAATAACGCCCTGCAACTGGCATCATCATAACGGTAGCGGCAGATTTGTCACCGATTGACTCGCCACCAATGATCAACCCTGAAAAAGATCTTTCAGAGTATGCTGACGATATACCTGCCCACAGTTTGAGATTTTTGCCGGAAGCATTCATTGTTGATGGTTCAGGAACGGATAAAACCTTATCGGGTCGACAAAAAAATGAATATCAGGATGGTGCCAATAGATGAATACGAGTGAATTATGGATAGGCGGAAAAGAACAAAAGCCGTCTACTGGAGAATATTTTGACGATCTGAACCCCTCTAACTTGGCGCTGATCGCTCGCGTCGCAAAGGGAAGCGCAGACGACGTTGATGCGGCGGTAAACAATGCGAAGGACACCTTTGAACACTTCAAAGACGCTGAAGTCCGGCAGAGGGAAAAAATTCTTTGTGACGCGGCTTCCTTGGTGGAAAGAGACCGTGAAATTTACATGGATTTGCTGGTTAATGAAGTAGGGTCGCCGCAAATGAAGGCGGCCTTTGAGGTCGATTATT
The DNA here is from genome assembly GCA_905478845.1 of uncultured Luminiphilus sp. GTDB lineage: Bacteria > Pseudomonadota > Gammaproteobacteria > Pseudomonadales > Halieaceae > Luminiphilus. The sequence continues at coordinate 5,052 of CAJQKG010000242.1, read as the reverse complement.
GTATTAATGCTTTCCGAGCGGCAGCCGGTGTGCCTCGCAGATTGGTGGGTCAGACGATGCCGCTGGATAGACCAGGTGCCTTTGGCATGTCTATTCGCGAGCCCGTTGGGGTTATCGGATGCATTACCCCTTTTAATGTGCCTCTCCTGAAGAACGTCAAACAGATAGCCATGGTGATTGCCACAGGAAACACCTCTGTGTTGATGCCTTCGGAATTCGCTCCACAAGTGACTGTCCAATTTGCCAAAACGCTCCACGAGGCAGGTCTGCCCGGCGGGGTGTTGAATTACGTCACGGGTGACCCTGCGGAGATCGGAGATTGCCTCACATCGCATCGGGATATCGCCGCCATCAACTTTTGTGGCTCACCGAGAGTGGGGCAGCATGTCGCCAACATTGCGGCAAAGAACTTAAAGCCCATCACCCTCGAATTAGGCGGGAAAAACCCTCTGATTATTCTCAATGACGCCGATCTCGATAAGGCGCTCGAAGCGGCGATGTTGGGAATATTTTTCTTTCAGGGTCAGGCCTGCATGGCTTCAAGCAAGATTATTGTTGAGTCGGAAATCGCGCAGCGATTTATTCCAGCCTTTGTTGAGATCGCAAAAAGTATCAAGATCGGCGACCTTTCCGATCCGGAAACTGCGATTGGACCTATCATCAGTTCAAGACAGGGTGACAGAATCAGATCGCACGTCGCCGATGCCATCGAAAAGGGGGCAACATTGCTTCATGGTGGTGATTGGCAAGGCAATTGTTGCCCTCCGACTATCCTGTCGAATGTCACTAGTGCCATGACGGTATACAGCGAGGAAACATTTGGTCCTGTCACATCAATTTACACCGTCGATGATCTCGAAAGCGGCATGCAATTAGCAAACGATACAAGCTATGGTTTGAGCTGTGCGATCTTCACAACCAATATATCAAGCGCCATGCGAGCCGCGAAAAAATCTGGCGCGGGCATGGTGCACATCAACGCCATGTCGATTCAGGATGAGCCTCATATTCCTTTCGGCGGCAACGGCTTAAGTGGCTTTGGGAGAGAAGGCACTGATGCTGATCTAGACATCATGACGAAGTGGAAATGGATCACCATGCAGATTGATTGAGCATGCTCCCGACAGCACTGCTGGATCGACTGTCGGGACCTTCGTCAGTGCCTGTGTTGGCACCACTAAGCAATCTGGCACACGACAAAAAAACGATGCCGGAAGAGAGAATCGGCAGAAGATTCGCTGAACACCGAATTTAGATATTGTCTCAGTGTTGTGGACGAACTCTGATAAAGGCGTGCGTCGTCATTTTTAGCACTTCAACCTCCCCCTGATTCCACAAACGCACACTGGTAGTCAATATCCCGCGATCAGGCTTTGAGACCGACAGCCGAGCCCGCTCGACCAGTGCTTCGCCACTGATGGTATCCCCCGCTCGCACCGGTGCCAGCCAGCGAAGCTCATCGACTCCCGGGGAGGTGAGCAGCGCCGCGCTGCCAAGGTAGGCATCGACCGCAAGGCGCATAAATATTGCGGTGCTGTGCCAACCGCTTGCCAAAATACCTCCCAGCTCTTCCGTCAATGGGTGATCCTCATCTACGTGAAACACCTGAGGATCATATTGAGTCGCGAAATTAATGATCTCTGCCTGAGTCACTTTATATCGACCAAAGGTAATTCGCTGATTGACCTGAAAGTCCTCAAAGTAATTCACGCTTCCCCCAGAAATCTGCAAGCTCAAGCGCCTGCCTCTCAGACGACATCATAGCGTTCACCAGACGACCGCTAATGCCGCGCTGCAACAAATCGTTCGGTTTTGGCACTACACTATCAACTGGCGATGTTAACATTTTAAACTTAAAGCGTTAAGCTAGTGTTGTTCCGGAAAGGCTTACCGCTAAGGATGACTCATGAATAGAACCCCAGCGCCGATGTTCAACGACAACAAGCTCAAACTGGGAACATTCTCTGCAAATTGCTCTAGCGGCATGGCTGTCACTAAAGTCGCTGAGCGATGGGATAATAGCTGGGCAAACAACATAGACCTCGTAAAACAATGTGACGAGGCCGGGATCGAGTTCATGCTGCCGATCGCCCGATGGATCGGCTACGGCGGTGAAACCGACTTTCATGGAAACGTTCTAGAAACCGTAACCTGGGCAGCCGGCCTTGCGGCCCACTCGAAAACCATTCAAGTTTTCGCCACTGTGCATACCGCATTCAATCACCCCATCGTCGCGGCCAAGCAACTGGCAACCCTCGATCAAATGTCGGGGGGGCGACTCGGCCTGAACGTTGTCGCAGGCTGGAATAAACCGGAATACGATGCCTTCGGGATCGACTTGCCCGGCGACCACAGCGACCGCTATGCAATGGCTCAGGAATGGTTCGATTACGTCCAAAAGCTGTGGACTGCGGATACTGCATTCGACTGGGACGGCAACTTCTATCAGGGCAAAGGCGTCTACAGCCTGCCTCACCCCGTCCAACCCAAGATGCCGATCATCAACGCCGCCGGTTCAGAAGAGGGCCGAGTGTTTGCCATGCGCAACGCTGATTTTCTGTTCACACCAGTGTTTGACTTTGACCAGGCCAAAGCGACCGCTGCGGATATCACCGAGCGCGCCGCAAGTGTAGGCCGTAAGGTAGATGTGCTCACACTGTGCACTGTGGTGTGTCGCCCCACCCAACAGGAAGCCGAGGACTACCTGAACTGGTACGCAGAAGAGCAGGCAGACTGGGAGGCGGTGGACAATCTGATGACACTACAGGGCATGCATGCGCAGTCATTTACCCCCGAAGCACTCGCCTTGTATCGGGATCGCATGGCGGCGGGACACGGAGGCTTTCCTCTAGTGGGTACGCCAGACACCATTGCTGATCTGCTTGAAAAATTGAGCGTAGCGGGAATCGCCGGCACCACCCTCGCATTTGTGGATTACGCCAAGGAATTTCCGTACTTTAGACAGGAGGTGCTACCACGCTTGGAGGCGAAGGGCCTTCGGCAACCGGTCAACTGAAGCCATGGGTTAGATGGGCAGAATTGACATATCAATTTTCCAGAACACCAAGAGCAGGTCTGTCTGCCGGGCGATAATGGCGTGATAACTTCGCTTCATGAGGTAATTGGAACTGCGAGCCCACAGCCATCGGCGCGAGTAGCGTCTACTCCTGCAACAATAAATCGACGTGCGCTTGCATTCTCTGGAGTCGCCGACTCATCGATTCCTTGACCAGAATGAATTGTTCTCCTAAGGCGTAGCGATAAAGTGATTGCGCCCTGGTGTCGGCGCCGCTCGTCGAAAAACCCGCCGCCAAAAAGAGGTCTCGCAGAAATTCGAAGCGAATCTTGTCGATCTTCGCTACGACCTTGGCTCTCTGCTTGTCATATTGGATCCACGATCGAATATGAGGGTCCATATCACCGAGATCACGGCGGATGATGTCCTCGGCAACCGCCCGGACTCTTGCCGTCGAGTCGGTCGGGTAGCTGGGATTAGCGATGACCGTTTGAGTACTCTGCTCTGCCCAAAAATTGAGCAACTCGTCCAAGAACTGCTCTCGATCTTTGAAGTGCCAGTAAAAGCTTCCCTTAGTAACCCCTAGGTTTTTTGCGAGCGATTCAACTCTGACACGGTCAATCCCGCCACGAGCCAGCGCTTTTAGCGCTGCATCTAGCCATGACTTTTTAGACTGCCTATCAACCATTGATTTCCTAGGCTCCTCACTACCTCGAGTTGACATCGCCGGTCGGACCTCCTAACTTCCATACGTGTGCGTATGGAAAGGCAACGGCACGGTAACGAAAGTCGTTAAGAACGCGCCTGCGTAAAAACGTGCATGATGAGCAACCATAATAACAGAGCGCTTCATCAGCAGTCTTATCGCTGTGGGGTGACAGCATTAGCCGGGGAATTTCCAGTCTCCCATACTGAAGATCACATTAAATAAGGGGCGCAAAAGCGAAAATAAGCTATGTCTAACAACAATCTCTCAAATAAGGTCGCCGTCGTGACAGGCGGAGCAGATGGAATCGGCGAAGGTATTGCTCGCACCCTGTGGGCGCGAGGCGCCCGAGTTATTATCGCGGATATTCAAGAGGAAAAAGGGGAGGCCCTGGCCGACGAGCTAGGCGTAAATGCGAGCTTCGCGTTATTAGATGTGACCGATCCATCTAGCTGGGAAAGACTTGTTGCCGAGCTACAGAGTAGCCCGGGCCGTCTCGATATTTTGGTTAATAACGCGGGTGGCGGGGGTTTCGGCAACCTTGACCAACTCACGATTGAAGAATGGCGCAAGATTATGGCGCTTAATATGGATTCTGTTTTTCTGGGTTGCAAAGCCGCCTCAGCATTGCTGCAAGCCGATGGCGGTGGCTCGATCATTAACATTTCTTCAACTAACGCCAATCGCGCTTGGCCGATGTTTTCTGGCTATTGCGCCGCCAAGGCCGGCATGACCATGTTCAGCAAATGTGTCGCCCAGCATTTTCTAGAGACCAATGCGAAAGTTAGGTGCAACACCGTTCATCCGGGTCCAATTGAAACGCCGAACTTTAGAAGATTGTCGGCAGCGGAAGGCGCAGAACAGTTGATGGCGGACTGGCAGAAGAACAATCCATTTACCGAAATTGGTACGGTTGAGGATATCGGTGAAGTCGTCGCCTTTTTAGCCAGTGACGAAGCGCGCTACGTGAATGCGTCGGAATTTGTGGCCGCTGGCGGCACACTCCTCTAGTCAACAGGCTGGTCGACTCAGACCCGGTCCCGCATTAGCTTCCGCGGGACCGGGCGTCGCTCCCTCAAACTAACAGTTGTCATAGCTCGTCTTCTCTGACTCTTTTATCAGCGTCCTCTATCCAGCTGCTTCTGCCCGGCTTAGCGTGCGGTCACAGCTCGGCATCCCCCGCTGATACCGGCAGAACTGCCTGCCTGTCGATCGCTGCCGCACTCAGCAGACGTTCGCACTGAGTTGACACCAGAGTCGAGACCTTCTATCTTCCATACGGTTGCGTATGGTGCACAGTGCATTTGCAACATCGGTGTCCTGATGTTGC